>DUPL01000086.1 GCA_012838385.1 Clostridiaceae bacterium | reverse complement strand
CCTTGTTTTATTTTCACAAATATATTATAACATATTGAGGGGCTTTACTTTTTTTGTCACAAACCTAGAGAATCTTTACGCTAACATTTGCTTTTGTCCTTGTATTTTGTCAGCAATAATCATATTATATATGTAAGAAAAACAAGCACGGAGGATAACCATGAAGAAATATTTTATTGCTTTCTATGCTTTATCCCTTGGATTGATAGCTGTTGGATGCAGTAATCAGCCGGGAAAACCCACTCCCGAACCAACAGCTACACCAAAATCAGATTACATATTAGCTTTGGAAGAGAGATACAAGGATTATCAGGAAGTATCCTACGGCCTTGACATAACATTAAAGGAAGACCTTGTATCAATCTGTTACTCAACCTGGTTCAATCCTGTTGTAAGCAAAACAAACCCGGTAATCTACAACATCACAGAAATATTGGAACAGGAGAAAAAGGGTGAAACACCACAATGGGGTCCTGAACACGCCTTCCACTATTGGGCAAAGCCTGCTCTAGGGTATTACAGAAGCGATGACAAGGATGTAATAAGAGCTCACATGAAACAGCTTTATGAAGCAGGTGTTGATTTCATAATCATCGATAACACAAATGCACAGGCAACAACATGGCAGGCAGGCGTTGAAAACAGCTATTGGGACAGGATGGTCACCCAATCCTGCACCGCTCTCTTGGATACAATAGTTGAAATGAGGGAAGAGGGGTTGCAAACACCATACGTTGTCTTCTGGAACAGAGTGGACTCAAATATTGGGTGGGCGACTCCCAAAAGAGTTTATGAAGAATTCTACACCAACGACAAGTACAAGGACTGCTGGGTATACTGGGATGGAAAGCCCTTTATGGCTGTAACAAGACTGACAAACGAGCCTGGAATCGCCAGCGTGGATAGATTCAAGTATAAAGATAATTTAACTCTTCGACAGATGACGGTTGCAATTTTCAGAAAAGGCCAGCAGCTCAAACAACACGAGTGGTCATTCCTGTACGACGGTTCCGTGCCATGTGCGGACGACTTGGGTTTCTATGAACACATTAGCGTATATGTTGCAAGGCAGGAAAACTACATGTCCAATACCAAATCCGCCATAGGAAGAAATGGAGGAGTAACCTTCTATAATCAGTGGAAAAGGGCTTTTGAGTATCATCCAAAGGTAGTTACTATAACCTGGTGGAATGAATGGGTTGCTCAAAGGTTTCTGGTTGATATAGATGGTGATGGAAAACCGGAATCTCACTTTGTTGACAACTACAATATTGAATACAGTAGAGATATCGAACCAATGGAAGGCGGTCATGGCGATCAGTATTACCGCTGGATGAAAGAATACATAGAGGCATACAAGGCAAGAAAAAAATGTCCCGTCCTTGTTGAGAAAGGTTATGAAGACAAGATAAAAAAATAGAGAGTGTAATAATAAGCCGGCTCTCGCCGGCTTTAAGTTATGCTGACACTCTTTTCCTTGTATTTGTTAATACTGCAACAGGCAGCATTACAGCCAATACAAAAGGAAGAATTAATATACTGTCACTTGTTTGGGGATTTGGAGCATCATCTACAGTGATAGCAACATTGGCGGTAAAGTCATCTCTTTGCTTACCTGACCAGAAAGTGGTTACGCCTTCCTTTGGACCTGAAGTCCAGACTGCAGGACATCCAGTACCCTCGGTTACTCCACCCTCGCTGACATGTGCCAGGTATTCACCAGCCGGAAGAGCCTCTGGGAATTCAAACGTGGCAGTTACATTATCGTGTTGATTCTCAACCTTCTTTGTATACAATGGCGTTCCACTTACTGTAGTATCAAAATCAGTATTCCATGCAAACAGCTTGAATGTATAGTATGCATTGTTAGATTCATATGTAGGCATATTTACTATTGAGAACTTAAGCAATACTTTACCTTCAGGAACTGCAAACTTGACACCAAGATGGTCAGTAGCTGTAATTTGTGGAGCACCAACCCCGGCACCTGTTCCATTCAGTGGAATATCAGTAGGTGCTGCAAAAGCCATTATTGATCCAATAATACTCATAACCAAAACCATGGTTATTATTAATTTTTTTGACATAAGAATTGCCTCCTTATTCACAATTTTTTGTTCGTTAATTTTTTGTTCAAATTTATTATAAATTAATTTACACGCTTTTACAACACCCTTTATTCATTATTTCGTAAATATTTATTTCACAACGCCAAAAACAAATACTACCATTTCTATCCCCCATAATAATTTTAATATGGCACATAATAGCACTCAAGAGGTTTATGAGCAATAGTAAAATTGTTATATAAATTATTTGCGTTTCCAAAAAATTTGATACAATTAGAAAATTGTGTAATACTATAGGTATAACCAAATATTTATCAAAGGCAGGTTATTATGGAAAAAAGAAAACACCTAAAAGGATATCTTTTCGTTGCCATAGCCGGATCCTTATGGGGCATCGGCGGTTTTTTTGTTACAAAGATGAGTGAAGCGGGTGCATCATCGCTAATGACTGCTTTCGCAGGTCATTTCTTGGCTCTGCCAACATTACTAATCTATTTACTGGCAAAGAAAGGTATCAAAGGTTTAAAAATATCTAAAAAAGGACTATTGGTCAGTATTATGCTGGGTGTACTAACCAAAGGAATTTTCAAACTGTCTTTGGACACCAGCATGATACTCGTAGGAGTGGCTACATCTACAATTCTAATGTATCTAGCACCAGTTTGGACAGCAATAATGGCTATAATATTCTTCAAAGAGAAACTTAAGGGTTATCAGGTGTTTGCACTGGCGTTAAATCTGTTTGGGTGTGCACTTATGGTAACCGGAGGCAATTTTGCAGAGCTGAATATTTCAGGTTTAGGGTTGGCATTGGGACTTATTGCAGGATTTCTGTATGGACTCAGTACAATTCTTGGTAAAATCGGGACAAGCGGTGATGACTCTGTCACCATGGCATTTTATATGCTTCTATTCAGCTCGCTTGCAACAGCCTTTTTTGCAAAACCATGGAACAATGTGGAGCTGTTTGCAAACGGCGAATTTTTATTCTGGTCATTCACCGGTGCAGGGCTAAGTGGCACTGTGGCAAACATTCTCTTCTTTAAAGGGCTGTCAATGGGTATAGATGCATCAAAGACTACAATAGTTGCTTCCATTGAGGTGGTTATTGCTACTGTAGCCGGAGTATTTCTGTTAAATGAGAAAATAAACGTGGTTGGTTATGTTGGAATAATCATAATGCTTGCATCAATTGTGCTAATCAATATGAATATTCCAACTGCAAAAGATTCTAGGAAAGGATTAAATAAAGGAGGACATTATGAAGAAATATACTAATGCAGTAATATATCGTCATGGAGACGCAAATGAAATACTGGTAGATAACGGAGTTATAAAAGCGATTGGAACAAATCTTGGGCCTGCAGACGAGGTAATTGATCTGGGAGGAAAACTGGTTATAGCTCCTTATGTTGATCCTCACTTGCACCTGGATTACGTATACACTTTGTCGGAACTTGGACAGGCTGGCGCTGGTTCAGGAACCCTTTTCGAAGCTATTGAAATGTGGCCAAAGTTCAAAGAGACATTGACAGTTGATAGTGTAAAGAAACTTGCAACAAAAGCAATCAGAGATGAGGTTTCCCAGGGAGTTCAGTACATTCGAACACATGTGGACATTACAGACAAAAACTTCACAGCTTTAAGAGCTCTTCTTGAACTAAGAGAAGAGTTAAAAAATATTGTTGAGATTCAAGTTGTTGCATTCCCACAGGAAGGTATGTATACGTTCAAAGGCGGTCGTGATTTGGTCGAGGAAGCTCTTAAAATGGGCGCTGATGTTGTAGGAGGAATACCACACTACGAGCCGGCCAGGGAGTTTGGCGAGAAATCAATATACGACACGTTGGAACTTGCTCTGAAATATGACAAACTCATTGATGTACACTGCGATGAGACCGATGACCCTAATTCACGTTTTGTTGAACTTCTGAATGCGGTTGTTCTTATGGAAGGATATGGCGAAAAGACAACAGCAAGCCACACATGCTCGTTTGGCTCTGCCGACAATTCATATGCATTTAGAATGATGGATTTGTTCAAAAAGAGCAAAATGAACTTTATAGCATGCCCAACGGAAAACGCATATCTGCAAGGACGCCAGGACACTTATCCAAAACGCCGCGGATTGACCCGAGTAAAAGAGTTTATGGAAGCTGGCATTAATATTGCTTTTGCACAAGACTCCATAAACGACCCATGGTATCCTATGGGTAACGGAAATATGATGTACATTCTTGACAATGGAATACATCTTGCACAAATCATGTCCCCTGAAGAGATTGAAAAGGATCTGGATTTGATAACATACAATGGTGCACGCTGCATGCACATCCAGGACAAGTACGGCCTTGATGCTAGCAAAGATGCAAACTTCATTGTCCTTGACGGGGACAGTTCGTTTGATGTTATTAGAAATCGTGCCCCAGTTCTTGCTTCAGTCAGAAAAGGCGAATATCTATTCAAGAGAAAGCCTGTTGAATACGAAGTTGCACTTGATTTAGGGATAAAATATTGATATAAAGTCGCATTAGTTTATATTTCAACTAATGCGACGACTACCTTTAAATAATACATATCACACAGACCCTTTACATTTTTATTGCTTTAAGATAAAGTATTTTTTCAGAAACATGTATGTTTTCAAAGGAGATTAGCTGATGAAACTGATTGATTTATCACAAGTAATACATAACGGCATGCCTGTCTATCCTGGCGATCCGAATACTAAACTAAGTCAGATCAAATACTATGAACATGATGAATACAACAACTTCAAACTGAATATATGTGTGCATTCAGGTACACATATAGATGCGCCCATGCATCTTACTGAAAGCAAGCAACTTGTTTCCGAAATACCACTTGAATCGTTAATTGGAGAGGGATGTGTGCTAGATGTAAGATATCATGATGTAATCACTATGAAAGAAGAGTATAAAGATTTAATAAAGGAAGGCTGCATTGTCCTTTTGTACACAGGATTTGATAAATATTACGGAACAGACAAGTATTATGAAAATCATCCATGTATGGATATGGATTTTTGCAAGTTTCTTGTGAGGATGAATATTAAAATGGTTGGAATGGACATGCCCTCTCCAGACAAATATCCCTTTGAAATTCATAAAATGCTGCTATCCAACAATATTTATATTATTGAGAACATGACAAATCTTGACAAACTGCTGGAAACAGACGGATTTGAAGTCTATGCTTTCCCTTTAAGAATAAATGCTGACAGCTCAATAGCAAGAGCAGTAGCGAGAGTAAAATGACATACATTATGTAAAAGGACTGCAGCATTTGCTACAGCCCTTTATCTTGCAGACAAAATTAATTATTCTTCCTTCTTTCTCTTGAAGGCGTTTCCTGCAAGTCCCAGTGCTACCGTCATGTAGAAGAATGTCGGAACAACACCTGTTGCAGGGTTGACAGGATTAAGGTCTGCCTCATAGTTTTGGGCAACCTCCTCAGCCGTCAGCTCTCTGTTGTAAAAACGTAATCCTTCATATACAGCGCTGAACTTCTTTTGAGGATGGTCTATACAAATATACATATCATTGGCACCAATTGCAACTACAGCGTCCGTGGCGCCTTGCTTTTCACCATTGACATAAAGAGTTGCCTTGCCTCCAACCTTGTATGTTACGGTAATAGTTACACTGGTAGAAAGATAGTCAAGAGCCGTTCCGTCAGGAGTTACAGGTCTTGCATTGGAGTTGTTCTTAAACATAAAGACATCGTTTGGTACTCTGCGGTACAATGCAAAATTGTCATTGGTGCTGTTTAAGAACGTATTGAAGCTATCCGCCTTTGATGTAAAGTTGTTGAGGACAACCTCAGCAGTAAATTCGTTTCCGTTAATGGTATCCTTAATGACATCAGGCAAGTAAACCTTGATGGTGTCAAGAAACAATCCATTGTCCTCCCACTTGACATTGTCGCCCAATGTCAAAGATATGTCATTATTGTTACCACTCAGATCCTTCCATATAGTACTTTGCTTGTCATGCTTGTTGCCTTGGTTTCTGTTACCACCATATAACGCAACAAGACCGTCGGTTACATACCCACTAGTTGAAGCCGATGTGGCTAAAAACGATAATAACAATACAATAACAATAGAAAATACAGCTAAATTTCTTATTCTCATAACAAAACCCCCCACTAATATTTATTACTGTATTATCACAATATGTAATAAATGAAAATACACAAGACCTACTTATTTATTCAGCCTGGAATCAGTTTTTGATTTTTAGAATACATTTCTACAACAATATAATTGGACAAAACATACTAAAATTAGAAGAGCCTTTTAAAACTTAACTCAAACCTTGAATCAGCAATAGGACTGGAAGCAACTTGGCTGCAAGCTCAAAGGCAGACAATGGCAAGATGTACAAGATCTACATAATTGCCTCTAAATTAATAGGCATTAATATGGTAACATTAAAAGTATAAACTGATCACTTAAAGTTTTTTCTCCTGCAATGAACGGTTTTGGTCTAGTTAATTGTTTTATATATGTTAAGAAAAGGAGTTTGATTTCGTGGGTACATATGATGAAAGTTCTCTAAGTGATATGATAATGAAATATAGTTCAATGATATTACGAATTGCAGTACAAAACACAAATGACTTTTATGTGGCAGAAGATATAACCCAAGAGGTATTTATAAAATTAATGACTTGCAAGAAAGCGTTTGACAACGAAAACTATGTAAAAGCATGGCTAATAAAAGTAACCCTAAATATGTGTAAAAACCACACTAAATCTTCTTGGCGAAAACGGACTGTATCAATTCAAGAAAGGGAAGCAACCCAATTCTTTGTATTACCTGAGGATAGGTACATATTTGAATTAATAATGAAGCTGCCTGATAAATACAAAAACGTCTTATATCTTTACTATTACGAAGAATATACAGTACCCGAAATTGCAGAGTTGTTGGATAAAAAGATAAATACAATAAGTACATGGCTGAGAAGAGCAAGGATTGAACTTAAAAAAATGAGGAGGAATAGTGATGGATGATAATAGTATAAATAAATATTTGGAACTCATGTCTAAAGTAAAGTACGATAGTAATGATAACGAGAAGTTATTTGTGTCTATAACTAAACTTCTTAATAATGAAGACAACATTCAGATAGAAAAACTTAACAGTATGAATACTACTTCTATGATTGGCGCTGATATATATCCAAAAAGGCACAGTTTGATTGCAAGCATAGCAACAGCAGCAATACTATTTGTTTTATTGCTTGTTATACTTTTTCCGGACACGATAACAAGTCTTTATGAACGATTCATTGGCGTGAGTCCTACCCCTGCTTCTCAAACAACGCCAAATTTCCAAACTAATTATACTGCAACACCAATACTCACCCCGAAAAAGACTCCATTCCAAACAGAACAACAAACACCTAGTCCGACAGTTAGAAATGTATATATAAGGGATTTGACTAAAAATGAAGAAATCTTAAATAACATATACCATACTATTTTCCCTGATAGAACAGACTATATAGCTTATTGGATGGATGACAATATATTCTGGGCACCAGCTCACTTACAAGAAACAATTAATATCGGAGACTATCAACTATATAAAATAAAATATAGATACGAATTGCTCCCAAATGAGAATAGCAAAATTCTATTTTTTGAGGAACAGGTAGTCGACCAATTGCACTATAGGCATTTGTATTGCATAAGGATTAACAGCACTACAGGTGAAGTTATAAGTAAAAGATATGATATATCTTATTTGGAAGACAGTTTATCATATAGGATTATAAGTATCAATGGAGTGACATACCTTGCATTAGCCACGAACACATGGGAACATGGTGAACTCTATTTCTCTGAAATTGTTAATTGCGAGACAATGGAGCCGGTATGGAATATTCAAGACTTATACCCAGATAATTGGGAATCATATAAAGTAGTACTGAATGAAAATGGTATTGACCTATATCATGGAGAAAGGTTAGATACATATCTTGTTAATTTCGAACTAGTTAGAAGAATACCTTATGATGAATTGATTTATGCATAGTGTATGCAGGGACAGCTCTGAAAGACGAGAATAAAAGAGACCATAAAAAGGTTATAATACAAATAGCAACTTGTTATATGAGACTCGCTAATAATAAGTGTCAAAGTTATGCGTATAGTGATGAGAACGCTAGAAATCAAGGACGTGATACCGATGTCAACCAGCAAACAAGCCAATAGACTGATTCACGAGAAATCCCCCTACTTGTTGCAACATGCATACAATCCTGTGGACTGGTTTCCCTGGGGTGAAGAAGCCATTGTAAAGGCGAAGGCAGAGGACAAGCCTGTCTTTCTTTCCATCGGCTATTCCACCTGTCACTGGTGCCATGTCTGCAATATACACCAAACGACAATGTTGTAATATCAAGCGTTCCGTCCCTGCGCTATACGCCTAACAAAAATTTACAACGTTCTCAATCTCATCTCACTCTCTTTTATAGATAATGTTGTCGATAATCATTCTCAAAAACTGATTTTTCAATTCAATGCTATCTGTCTGTTCCCATTTTGTAAAAAAGTTTTCAATATTAGCCAGTCGCCTTTTATCATCCATGGCCTGGCTTCTCTTAATTCTCTCCTCGAGTTCATTTATTTTTTCTTTTATCACTTTTATGTTTGTCTCCCTAATTTCTTTTCGCCTTAAAAATGTCTCTTTATCGATCTCCCCATCCTCACGCATTATCAATAGATTGTCTAGGGCTTTATACTCCTTTCCCATCTGATCCCTATGTTGCTGCAGGGCGGCCTACAGGACTACGGTGTCATCAACATTAACCTGTTGCGTGCCACTGGATTGCATTTGAGCGTCCGCAGCATGTATTCAGGGACAAGGACGGCAATCCCGAAATCATCAGTGTTTCCGTTGCTCAGCATCCACAGATAAAGTTTGGGGATTCGGCGATGTATGGAGAAGTCAGGAACCGTGGAAGGGCTTTCCATGATGGATACAACGACAGGACCAAGGGTGCCCTGAACTGGGGATTCAACATTGCGGAGCAGTGGGAGTACGCGATGGAGCAGGACCCAAGGATCATCTTCGTGACCGGATGGAATGAATGGACCATGGGAAGGGTCCGTGGCTCAAAGGAGAGACCTGTCACGTTCATAGACCAGGCAAACCAGGAGTTCAGCAGGGATATCGAGCCCATGCGCGATGGACATTTTGACGATTATTACATGCAGCTTGTCGATTACGTCCGCAGGTTTAAAGGTATGGACGAAGTAAAACCCGGAATGAGGAAGACCATCGATATTCATGGCCAGTTTGCCCAGTGGGAGGATGTGGAGCCAAAGTTCCATGACCTTCCTTTTGGGAACTGCCACAGGGATCATTTCGGCGTAGGGGGAGACAGGTACGTGAATGACACCGGCAGGAACGACATTGACAGAATGAAGATCTGCTACGATGACGAGAATGTGTATTTCTATGTAAGCACTTTCGACAGGATGCAGAGGTATTCTTTCACACCATGGAGGAGGTTGTTCCTGCATGTAGAAGGGAATGACTTCATAGGATGGGAAAGGTACCAGTATGCGGCGAATCTTGAGCTGGTGGATGGGGACAACTCCATAGTTTACAAAAGCCTTGGAGCGTGGAGGTTCGTGCCAATAGGCAGGGCCCCTATGAAGCACGAAGGCAGTGAGATGATGCTTATGGTGCCAAGAAAGCTTATTGGGCTTGAAAAAACTCCTTTTGAGTTCCAATTCAAATGGGCGGATGGAATAGCCGGTGACTGGACAATAGAGGATTTTTATCTTAATGGCGATACAGCACCTTATGGCAGGCTGAATTATGTTTACAGGAGTTAATGGGAGAGTCGCGGAATGTACGATGGAATGAAGCAGGCAGGTGGGAAATCACCTGCCGGTTCTGTTTTATGTACATGCCGGGCAATAGATAGGTTGTATACATTTAAAAATATTAACAAAAAGTTCAAATAACATATGTTTACAATTTAATGGAATTAGCTATTATGGTAAGTGAGGTGAAGTTTAATATGAAAAAACATGTTAATCAGTTTGTCTTACTATAAGATACGAATTGATGCAGTAATTCATGATGGAAAAAGATCATCAAATGATATGTATAAATGGGATAATGCTGGTGACATTGCGTCAATGAGCAATTCTTTGTCGTTGATTTCATCTTCCTCACCTGCTATTGTCTCGGGTAGTATTGAATATTGGAACATAGTTCTACCTAATACTGGTGCAAGTGAACCGGATTCAGATAGGTATTGTTGGCAAGGGGACATTGATTGGTACGAGTTTATGGTAAATGAAGCTGGCGTCTATGTTATACGGACATATGGTAATAATGGTTTATATGGTGTGTTATATGAAGGAAAGACTTTTATGCAGTCTAGTAGTGGCGTTTACATGCAAGTAGCTTTAAGTCCTGGAAAGTTATATAAACTCAAAATACTAGGTGTCAGTAGTGGCAATAATGGAGACTATACATTATCAATAGTAAAATCTTAATAGAAAGGAGAATGATATATGAAAAAAGGGTATCTTCTGTTGGTTGCTGTATCATTCGTTGTTGTATTGGTCTTGGCAGTATCTTACAGTAACCTTCCGTTTTCGGCCGGGCAGTCCGGTCAAGATATGGAAATGGAAGACACTGCCGGGAAGTACGATGATACTGTTTCTGTGGAACAACTGAACACGCTGTTAGAAGAGTTGGATGTTGAACTCCATGCCGGCGAAGAATGTGATTTGACAGTCCTAAATCATGTGCTGTCAAGCATGGATTTGGATACTTGTGTTGATTTCAAGAGTGAACCGGTTTTGCATGATGGCTTGTCAAAGGAAGATGTGCACAAGCTTCTTGGTGATCCGGAATACGAACTTGACAATGTGTGGATATATTCCAAGGGCGCAAGTTTGCTTGTCTTCAATGACGGCAAGCTTGGCAAACTGGCTCGTCTGGGCACGGATAGTGAAGGGTTTTACATTATGGAAATCCGTAATGCTTTAAATATTGAAGATGTAAGGAAGCTCATCCAGGAAAAAGACGAATTAAGGTATACCATACTCAGCTCCGACGAGGAATTGAGCAAGCTGGCCGGGTTGTCCCAGGATGAGTTGTTTGGTTTGATTGGATATCCTGATGTTTACTCGCCTTCCAGCGCAAACCCGTACATCCAATATGTTACCGACAAACGTACTGTTACCTTCAAGTTTGATAATGGCGTTGGATTGTGCTACACGGAAGATAATGAAACAGGTGAATCCAATTATGTTTTCATGAATGATTACTTTAAACAGGAGTTTGAGAAATGGCAGCAATGCTACGATAAGTACATGGAAAGCATGAAGAAATAAAGTTGCTGGGCTGTTGCTAATGTCAACGGCCCTTTTTCATATGTTTACCAGAACAACCCCAAGTATGCCAACAACTATGCTTGCGTACTGGCGGGTTGTTAGTTTCTCCTTAAAAAACATTGATCCTGCGACTGTTGTGGCGAGTATGACCAGTCCGTTGTATGCCGGGAAAAACACGCTGCTTTCCATTTTGCCCACCAGGTACAAGTTGATGATGTTGATTATGGCATACCCGGCCCCGCTCCGAGTTGTGTTTTGGAATTCCTTGTTCAGAAAGTTATTTCATGAAATAACTCCAATTTTTAATGAACTGCAATATTTAAAGGAACAAGGCGAACTCTGGAGAAACATCAAGGTTAAAGAGGAACGTTTATAGATTAACACAAAAGATGGTAGAAGAAAACCCCACCAAGAGGTGAGTCGTCCTCGTCCTTGTAACAATACCAAATTGATTAATTGCTATTTATTACAATTAATCAATTTGGAGTAAAATTAGAACTTTGTTCACTAACGGACCGGAACCTCTCCCCACTACAAGCTTAACTATAGTTCAGTCTATGATTAAGATGTCAACAAAAGTCCTCTTACATAAAATTTGAATAGATAAAGGTAATCGTGGCACCATCAACAAGGCACCCGACGCCCAAGTTATTGCAAAGTTTCTTGCGAGAAGCCGAGGAAAAAAAAGAAGACGTGGTGCGAAATATATTGAACATATGTGCTTGTAAAGAAGAAAGTGTATTCGAAATAGTGCAGCAGGGTATAAACAAGGGAGTTTTACTGTATAATAATGAAGGAGAGGATTCAAGTGTTTAATTCAACAGAATCAATAAGAAGCATGCTAACTCAACAACACAGCAGTTCCTCTTGCATAAGACATTATGCCAAAATTTATAGCGTATTGTATAATATATACGAATCCAGCTCATACCAAATAATGTCATAAACAGCGTATAGTGCAATTATCATAAACAATAGGAGGTGGTTCCGATGTCAACTAACAAGCAAGCCAATAGACTTATCCACGAGAAATCTCCCTACTTACTGCAGCATGCATATAATCCCATCGACTGGTATCCCTGGTGCGATAAAGCCTTTGAAAAGGCAAAACTGGAAAACAAACCAGTATTTCTGTCAATTGGTTATAGCACCTGTCACTGGTGTCAAGTCTGCAAATAACAGCAATTAATGAGTATTTAAAACGGCCATTTTTAAGGGGTATAGACGTTTTTACAGATACTCAATTTCAAAAGTCACAGTATTACCTTCACGATTGTAGTAAATT
>DUPL01000085.1 GCA_012838385.1 Clostridiaceae bacterium | reverse complement strand
TGGTGAAGAGCAATACTATTCCAAGGTAGTTGTTTATGGTGGCGATGGCAGTGAGCTTGGCACTCATGACAATGCATTGTTTGCCGTCAACAGCGTAGTAGCTATTGGTAACAGAAACAATCCGACTAATTTTGACAATATTTCTCTTAAGACATATACAGACAAAGACGACAATCCACAGACATCTGATTCCGGTGTTGCTTTATTTGCTTTGACGGTTGCATTTGGTATGGCAGTGGTTGTTTTAAAGAAGAGGGTTTTTGCATAAGCCCGAGATGATAAAAGGACATAACATACAAAGAAGGAAGAATAAAGAGCTTCCTTCTTTTTTTGTGTCTTTACACCGTATTGACTTTATTCCAAACCATTAGTATACTAACGGAAACAAGCATTTGGAGGTTTTTTATGCAGATGGATATTGTGCCTTATGGTATACGTAAGAAGGAGATTTTTAAAAAAACGGAAGAAGACAAGAGAGTAAGACGCTTTATGGGTGTTCAAAAGGTTCTGTGGAAGTCAGAAGGAGACAAATGTCTTGTAACAGGCGAAAAAGTATTGCTGGAAGACAGGGATCCGCAGATTAATCTTGGTCAGACAGAGGCATGTGTGCTTGAGAACAATGGAGAAACAGCGAGCATACTTCTGGACTTTGGCGTAGAGTTTCATGGATATGTAAAGTTGTTTGTATGGTCTGTCTCACCTGAAAAGGTAAGGCTTCGTATTCGTTTTGGTGAATCCGCAATGGAGGCTATGAGTGACCTAGGTGGAGAAAAGAATGCCACCAACGACCATATTAACAGGGATCAGATAATTGAAACTGGATTTTTGAGCATGCCTGAAATTGGACCTTCTGGATTCAGATTTTGCAGAATTGATTTGATTGATCCTAATACCAAAATATCATTTAAGACAGTAAAAGGTATTTTTACTTATAGAGAACTGGAGTACAAAGGCTCGTTCAGATGCAACGATGAAAGACTGAATGAAATCTGGGGTGTTGGAGCATACACCGTTCATCTCAACATGCAGGAATATGTATGGGATGGAATCAAGAGAGATAGACTGGTATGGATTGGAGATATGCATCCCGAAACATCCACAATTCAGGCTGTTTTTGGATATGATGAATCTGTACCAAAGAGCCTTGACCTTGCAAGAGATGAAACTCCCCTACCCGGATTTATGAGTGGCATATCTTCATACTCTTTGTGGTGGGTTCTGATTCACCATGGCTGGTACATGCAGAATGGAGATAAAGAGTATCTTGAAGAACAGAGGGATTATTTAAAGAGTCTTTTGATTCAGTTCAGCCAATATATTGATGAAGAAGGCAGAGAACAACTGCCCCCAACAAGATTTCTTGACTGGCCATCCCATGGAAATGATGAGGCTTTCCATGCAGGACTTCATTCGCTATTGCGCTTGAGCCTGTTAAGAGGAGCCGAGCTTCTTGAAGAGCTTGGTGAAAACGAGACCGCAGCTATGTGCAGGGAAAGAGCTGACATACTTTTGAAACATGTTCCAGATCCAAACCACAACAAGCAGGCTGCAGCTTTGATGGCTCTAGCGGACATAGCGCCTGCAGAAGAGATGAATGATAAAGTTATCAAGGTTGGAGGAGCTAGAAATCTGTCCACTTTCTTTGGCTACTATATCCTACAGGCACAGGCGTTGGCAAATGACATGGTTGGCGCTCTTGACAATATTCGTACTTATTGGGGAGGAATGCTTGACAGAGGCGCTACAACATTTTGGGAAGACTTCAATATTGAGTGGCTTGAGGGTTCGGGAAGAATTGACGAACTTGTTCCGGAAGGAGTAAAAGACCTGCATGGTGATTTTGGAAACTTCTGCTACAAGGGATTCAGGCATAGTTTATGTCATGGATGGGCTTCAGGTCCTACTGCTTTCATGTCAGGTTATGTACTTGGAATACAAGTATTAAAACCTGGATGCGAGGAAATTAGAATAAAGCCTGACCTTGGTGATTTGGAATGGGCGGAAGGAACCTATCCTACACCAATGGGTATTATCTGGGTAAGACATGAAAAGAATCAGGATGGCACCATAAAGACTGAATACAAGGTTCCTGAAGGAGTCAAGGTAGTTGAGTAAATGATTTAACGAGCTGTGTGTTGTAAATGCACAGCTCTATATTTTTATTTAATTTCAGGAGGTCTTTGTCTTTTTGCCTTGTACAGTTTGTATAGATAGTGAATGGCCTGGAAGAAAAGACCGGCGAAGAACCCTATTACCACATAGGAGAAAAAGGCCATAAGACCAACAAGGTCATTCCAGCCAAAGTCATTTACGAGAAAGACTCTGAACATGTCTGCAAAACCCACCAATATGCCTAGAATGAACAACCAGAAGGCAACAAACAGCCTGAAATAATGGAAGGTGCCTGAAATAACGCCGAAGGATATTGCTGTAACTATATATGAAATCAGATTTCTTACACTTATGTTTCCATTAAGCACAACACCAAAAGCTGCAAGAAGAAATGCAAATGTAAGTATTGCAACTATAAGGCCAACAATAAGGTAGGTATAACTCCGATTTTCTCTTTCTCTTTCCCTTCCCATAACACACCTCTTTTTGTGATATTTTCCCCCGTAATGCGTTGTTTATTCCAACAAAAAAAGGGCTGCAATAATGCAACCCTTTTAATCTATATAAACTCTTAGAGTTTGTATATTGCCAAAATTGGTATGCCGGCCGATTTTGCACTTTGTCTGACTCTGTCAATGTTGTGTGGGTGAAATCTTAAACAATAACTGCAGCTTCCTGTTCTCAGGTATTTTCGTGGTGTTGCAATTATATCTGATTGAATGCCTCTTTTTGTTAGGAGGCTGTGAACCTTCACGCATTCGTTTTGGTTCTGAAAAATTGCTATATACATACTACATACTATACTCCTTAAAAATAGTAATCCAATATATTTTATTCAGCAGTTGATAAAAAGGTTTTGCTGCACATTTTGCATTTATTGACGATAAAATGTGCCTGTGGTAATATTATATAGAAATGCATTTATTTTTTATGGAGGGTTTTTTATGGCGAAAGGCATGAGAGGTGGCTTTGGCGGCGGGTCAAAAAAAGGTGGAGCTGGCAACATGCAAAAAATGCTTCAGCAGGCCCAGAGAATTCAAGCACAGCTTCAACAAGAAATGGAAGTATTAAGCGAAGAAACTTTTGAAATAACATCTGGTGGTGGCGCAGTAAAGGTTTTCATATCTGGTGACAAGGTTATTCAGGATATTGAAATAATGCCTGAGATTGTTGATCCTGAGGATATAGAGATGCTGCAGGATACTATTGTTGCTGCAGTTAATGAAGCATTGTCGTTGGTTGACGAAAAACAAAGGGAAATTCAAGAGGCCTATACAGGCGGACTGATGTAGACAGGAGAAAGAAATGGCTCTATACACAAGTTCTGTTGCAAGAATGATTGAAGAGTTCGAAAAGTTGCCTGGGATTGGACACAAGTCGGCTCAAAGGCTTGCTTTTTATTTATTAGGTCAAAGCAAAGAAAAAGTTGCGGCGTTTGCAAATGCGATTCTTGAGGCAAGAAACCAGCTGCAGTACTGTAGTGTCTGCATGAATATGTCCGACAAGGAGGTTTGCGACATATGCTCCAATCCTGTAAGGGATACCGGAATAATATGTGTGGTTGAAGATCCCAGAGATGTCGTTGCAATGGAAAGATCAAGAGAATTCAAAGGTCTGTATCATGTGCTTCATGGAGTCATATCACCAATGAGTGGTGTCACTGTTGATGATTTGAAAATAAAGGAACTTTTGGCAAGAATAAATGACAATACTAAAGAGATAATAGTTGCCACCAATCCGAATATCGAAGGAGAGGCGACGGCCATGTATCTGGCAAGACTTATTAAGCCTCTTAATGTAAGCGTAACACGTATCGCCCACGGAATACCTGTTGGTGGCGATTTGGAATATGCCGACGAGGTAACATTGGCAAAAGCCCTGCAAGGCAGGAGAGAAATGTAATTTGAAAGGAAGTTTATATGCTCGAAAAGCTTCAAGCAACGGAAGACAGATATGAAGAAATAAACCAAAAGCTCGCGGATCCGGATATTCTTTCAGACCAGGAAGCATATTTGAAGGTGGTCAAGGAACATGCGGAACTGGAAGAGCTTGTTTCTGTATTTAGGGAGTATAAAAAGTGTGTCCAGAACAGGGATGAGGCAAAAGAACTTTTGACTCAGAATCTTGATGGCGAGTTCAAGGGGCTTGTCCAGCTGGAATACGATGAAATGTCGATTAAGGCGGAGGAACTTGAATCAAAGCTCAAGATTCTGCTTACTCCAAAGGATCCTAATGACAACAAAAACGTTATTGTAGAAATTCGAGGCGGCGCAGGTGGAGAGGAAGCTGCCTTGTTTTCAGCCGTTTTGTTTAGAATGTACACAAGATATGCCGAGCGCATGGGCTGGCATTCTGAAATAATTGACTTCAATGAAACCGGAATAGGTGGATTCAAGGAAGTCGTTTTTTCCATTGAAGGAAAAGGAGCGTACAGCAGACTCAAATTTGAAAGCGGCGTGCATAGGGTTCAGAGAGTTCCAACAACGGAAGCAAGTGGAAGAATACACACATCCACCGCTACTGTTGCCGTTTTGCCTGAAATAGATGATGTGGAAATTGAGATAAACCCAAATGACTTGGAAATAGATACTTTCAGATCCAGTGGTGCAGGAGGACAGCATGTTAACAAAACAGAGTCCGCCATAAGAATAACACACAAGCCCACTGGAATTGTTGTGTCCTGCCAGGATGAAAAGTCACAGCTTAAGAATAGGGAAAAGGCAATGAAGGTATTACGCTCGAAGCTTTATGAGCTTGAGATGGAGAAACAGGAAAAAGAACTTGCACAAAAAAGAAGAAGCCAGGTAGGAACAGGAGACAGAAGTGAGAGAATAAGGACGTACAACTATCCTCAAAGCAGGGTAACGGACCATCGTATTGATTTGACTTTGTATAAATTGGATGACATATTGGATGGAGATCTAGATGAGCTTATTGACGCTTTGATTACAAGTGAACAGGCGGAGATACTGTCGGGAGGAATCGACTAAGAAGTGAAAACAGAAATAATTAAAGTTGATCCTGAGAATATAGATGAGAAAATAATGAAATACTGTGGGGAAAAGATAAGGGAAGGAAAACTTGTCTGTTTCCCCACTGAAACTGTCTATGGGCTTGGAGCTAATGCTTTGGATGAAAAAGCTATTGAAGGAATATTTACAGCTAAGGGAAGACCTCAGGACAACCCACTTATAGTTCACATTGCAGGCTATGACATGCTCGATGATATTGTGAAAACAACCCAAAGGGAAGAAATCCTTTTAAGAAAATTAAGCGATAGGTTTTGGCCAGGTCCCTTGACATTGATTGTTACAAAAGATGAGTCCATGTCCGATGTGGTAACGAGTGGACTAAATACTGTAGGAGTCAGATATCCCTCAAACAGTATTGCACAAACCCTTATAAATTACGCTAATGTTCCCATCGCTGCACCCAGTGCAAATATATCGGGGAAACCAAGTCCCACAAAGGCAAGTCATGTTATTCAGGATTTGACCGGCAAGGTGGATATTATTATTGATGGAGGGCCATGTCAGGTTGGTCTTGAGTCAACGGTTTTGGATATTGTATCCTGGCCTCCAATCATACTCAGACCTGGTGCTGTTACTCAAGAGGATATCAGCGAGGTTGTTATAGAGGTTTCCGAGCATGGATGGCAGAAGGAAGTGGACAAGCCAAGGTCTCCGGGAATGAAATACAAACACTATGCTCCTAATGCAAAAATAACAATTTATAAAGGTGAGGAAAGCAAGGTAGCAAGCCGGATTAAAGAGGAGTTAAAGAATGCAAATAATTTGGGTTTGAATGCATTTGTTCTTGCATCTGAAGAAACCCTTTGTTATTATAATAAAGAAAAAGCACTGTCCTTGGGAAGTAGGTACAATCCACTGGAACAAGCTTCAAGGCTTTATGACTGTTTGAGAAAATTTGATGAACTTAAAGCAGATGTGGTTTTTGCCGAAGCAATTGAAAACAAAGGCGTGGGCGATGCCATTATGAACAGGTTGTATAGAGCCGCCGGTGGCAGGTTGATTAGTATATAGAGAAAGAGGTTTGATTTTGAAGATTTTGTTTGTCTGTACCGGAAATACCTGTAGAAGCTACATGGCTGAAACATTACTAAAGGAGTATATAAGAAAGGCAGAAGAAAGCGACCTTATACCCCAAAACGCCATAAAGGTGGAGTCTGCAGGTTTGTTTGTGGTGGAGGACACTGCCAATAAAAAGGCTATCAGTGTTATGGAGGAAGAGTTTGGTATAAATACCGAGACGCATAGTGCCAGGCAAATAACACGAAAGCTTATTGAAGACAGTGACTTGATACTCACTATGACTAACGGACACAAGCGGGCAATTCTTGATACATACCCTGTATACAAGGGTAAAATATATACGCTGCTTGAATATGCTTTTCCTGAAGCAACTGTTGTTGATATTCAGGACCCTTACAGAGGAGACAGACAGGACTATATTGAAAGTGCTGTGTCTATAAACAATGCTATCAAATCCATGTTTTACAAATTGATTGAAGAACTGGAGAAGTAGCAAATCTAAAGTAATGGAGGATAAATATGGGAAGTGTACACGGTATTGATCATCCACTAATTCAGCATAAGGTTGCGATGTTAAGAGATGTGAATACTCAAACTAAGGATTTCAGGGAATTGGTATCGGAAATTGCGATGCTGATGTGTTACGAAGTTACTCGTAATCTGCCCCTTAAAGAAGTGGAAGTAGAGACACCATTAACGAAATGCAAGGCAAAGATGCTTGCGGGCAAAGATGTATGTTTTGTACCCATACTTAGAGCAGGTCTGGGAATGGTGGATGGTGTTTTGAGGCTAATGCCTTTTGCAAAGGTAGGTCACATAGGACTTTACAGGGATCCGGAAACCTTGCAGCCTGTTGAATACTATTGCAAGCTGCCAAAAGACGTGGCTGATAGAATGGTTATAGTTCTTGATCCAATGCTTGCAACAGGAGGTTCTGCATCAAGCGCCATTACATTTATTAAGAGAAGAGGCGCTGAATCAATCAAGCTTATGTCTCTGATTGCAGCTCCGGAGGGTATCGAGAGGGTTCAACAGGATCACCCTGATGTTGATATCTATTGTGCAGCAATAGACGAGAAGCTGAATGAACATGCATATATTGTGCCAGGTCTTGGGGATGCTGGAGACAGATTGTTTGGTACGAAATAAAATATGATACCGGGAAACCGGTATCATTTTGCATTTATTTTACTTTCCTTATCAACATGGCAGGGTGCCGTTTGTTCTGTCTTTTTCTTCAGACATAAGCCATAAATCGAGCTGGGGTTTACCACTATATCCGTCTCGTCAGTTTAATCTAACTAATCCGCTTTTTATTAATGATTCTCTATTTCAACTTCAATACTTTCAAATATATCCACTATTTCCACTATTTTCTTTTTACTGAGCTCCTTTGTATTTTTAAATCCGTATTCCTGGTTTAAGGCATCATACTTGCCGCTTCCGAGTCTGTGGAAGGGCAGTATCGAAACCTTTGTAACACCCAGATTTTTAAGGGTTGTATATACGGTTCTCATTACTTCAACACTATCATTCACCTGCGGGATCAGAGGGATCCTTATTCTCACATCATAGCCCTTTGTAATCAGCTTTGCCAGGTTACTTATCACTAAATCATAATCACCAAACACATAATTATCATAAACATACCTGTCTCCCTTTATGTCATAGTAAAAGGTATCGGTATAGGGTATAACCTTCAGAAATTCAGCAAAAGGAACACAGCCTGCCGTATCAATGATCACATGGATATCCTTCTCCTTGCACATTTTGCTCAGTGCTTCCACAAAATCAGATTGAAGCAAAGGCTCTCCACCCGATATTGTAACTCCACCACCGGACTCCTGCATGTATTCATAATCCTTGTAGAGAGTATCAAACACTTCATCCACGGTCATGTATCTGCCT
>DUPL01000084.1 GCA_012838385.1 Clostridiaceae bacterium | reverse complement strand
ATTCTCATTATAATTCCTCCTTGAAATTTAATATTCGGCATCCTTGCCTGTATTTAATGTATCGAACAGAAACATCTTTGGCGCCTTCGTGATGTTTCTCCGTTCAATACATATAATCGGAAAGTATTGTAAAAACTTTAGAGATCCTCCAATGAAAACATAGAAGATATTGCCTCTATATTCGACTTGGCAGTATCTTCATACAATTCACCGCGTATAATGGGGATTTCTTTTGGAGCATCAATACCAATGCTGACCCTGTCATTATCGCATTCCTGTATTTTAATTTTAATGTCATCCCCAATAATCAGAGACTCACCCTTCTTGCGTGACAGCACCAGCATCGTCTTTTCCTCCCTGTTGTATTAATGAAACCAGCATATTGTACATTGGTTCCCGGATACTGTACTGCTTGTCATCCAGGATAACCTGCTTTGCCTTGAACTTCTTTATGTTTATCAGTATTGGTGCAGCCAGATTAACAGTCATCTTCTTTAAATCTTTTGGAACAACGGCTACATTCAAAACCAGAATATCTTCATCACTCTCAATCTCTATTTCCTTAAAAACCGACTCTTTAACCTTTGGGTTATAGTCGGCTTTAAAGTCATAAGGATTTACTACAGGGAGAGCAATATCCTTTTCATCTATCGATTGTAGGAAAAATATCGGGTAGCTTTCCTTTGGAGTTAAAAAGATAAATCTTTTGAGTTCCTCTATGCCAGGAATCCCCTTTTCAAACTCAATAATTTTCTTCTCGTCAACCTCAATTTCTCCAAACCTGGTTGTTTGTATAACCATTTTAGTCACTCCTATGCTTTTCTATCAATATTCTTGCCAATCTTCTTTTCAATATATTTCTCTATAAGGGGTTCAGTATCCGTAACAACGGAAATCTCAATGGAAGGCCACCTTTTCATGTAAATCTCAACCTTGGGTCTGGACGCTTTAATGACTGGCTTGTTAATCTCCCAGTCAAACTCAAGCTCGTGAGGAGTCCATTCAAGCTCAAAATAGCCTTTTTCCCAGATAATCTTGTTCTGAGGAAACTTCGCTATATTTACGCTTGTCTCCTTGATTGTATTCTTAAGGGCGATCTCAGGAATGGGATTGTTCTTTTTCTCAATTTCCATGAGAAGATCCCCTTCCTCGGCAATTCTTCTAATTGCATCAAGAGTCTTTTGTCTTGCTTTCTGAAATCTTGTAGAAGACAGGAAAAGAGTTGTCATATTACCAGAAGCAACAAGGTATTGGCTTTGGTCCAGCTTGAACTTGGAAGGCTTGGATTTTATACGAAACTCTGCTTGTTTGCGCCTTATAGTCATTTTGGGCAAAGAGTTCTCAATCTCAATATTGGCTTTTTCAGTTCTAATACCAATCTGACCCATAGTCGTCCTTATCTGAATACGACCAATCATGTCCCCTCACCTCTTTATCTCAAAAAGTCAACCAAAGAAGGTTGAATAACCCTTGCACTTACTGCAAGAGCCGTTCTGAAAACAGCTTCTTCCATCTTGAAATACATAATCGTTTCAGCCTGGTCAATGTCCTCCATTCTGGCCTTCACATCTTCATAAGTAATTATATCTGCATCAAATCTATCTATAACTGATTGAATTCTGTTGGACTTACCTCCAATCTCTGCTACGAGTGCAAGAATATGCTCCTGACTCTCCTGCAGTCTTCCCACAAAAGAATCCACAGGGTCGTCATTTCTTAGTGAATTAGACAAGTCAGCCAGCATCTGAATCATGTTGTTTTCTCCATATCCAACAACCCTTGCGCCACTCATGGTTACATCCATGCTTACATTGTTTCCAACCAGGTACTCAATGGATTCTTTACTAAACGCATCAAGAGTTATTAGGTCACCGTTTGTAAGGTCCTCTCCATTGTAAAGAAATGTTCCGCCAATCTCCCTAAAAGGAGCTGTTGCCACATTGTAACCACCAAATATGTGCTGGCTTCCGTATGTGGAGTTAAGCGCATTTATGACCTGTTGTCTGATTTGGTCAATCTCTACAGCAATAGCTTCCTTCTCCGAAGGAGTATTAGTATCATTCGGAGCATTTACAGTAAGCTCATAAGCTCTCTTTAACAAATTATTTATCTCCATCAAAGCAGTCTCGGTAAAATCCAAAACCGCCTGAGCATCTTCCGCATTCTCTTTATATTGTATTGACTTTGAAAGATTCTTTCTTGCCTGTAGTGATTTAATAACACCCACCGGATCCTGGGATATTTTAGTTATCCTCTTTCCAGTAGAAAGCTGACTCTCATACTGATGCATGCGTGACATTGATCTTTTCAGATTAGTCATCATATTTCTTACCAGCATTGAATTAGTAATACGCATAAACACACCTCTTTTTAATGTTTTTCACAATATTTTATCTTCCTACCAAGCCAACCCTGTTGATTAATACATCCAGCATCTCATCCAGAGCAGTCAGAATCCTGGCAGCTGCCTGATAAGACTTTTCAAACTTAACCATATTTGCCATCTCTTCATCAATTGACACACCCGAGATGCTCATACGCTGCTCCATAACGCTGTTCAAAAGCGCTTCTTCATTGTCGCGCATTGTGCTGGCATAAGCAGTATCAATACCAAGTTCTGCAATATAGCTGCTCATGTACGCCTCGAAGTTGTCACTGCCGCCTATTGCCGCTTGTTCCCTTAAATTTATAAGTTCAAGGATAATCTTGTTGTTTCCAGAGTTGATAGAACCCACCACTTCCGCATCCGATGCAGCAATCTTGAACACATCCTTTATAATCTCATCATTCACCTTTATACTCAATGCATCGATACCGCTTGGATCAAAGAAATCAATTCCAGTCATGGATGAACCGCCACCTTGCGGGATGGTCCATCCCTTTCTGTGAATCTCGTTTATTCCGTTGACAAGGGAATTTGCAAAATAGTCAAGCTTGTCCTTGTAATATTGGATGCCTTTAACCTCATCGGTGTTTCCATCTCTAATATCCAAGTAACCTTTAAGCTTTCCTGATTCAAGGTTGTCCATGTCAATGCCATCAACCCTGATATAGTGGTAGTCACTGCCTGGTTTATTGTACATCTCCAGCTTGTTAGCCTGGTCGTGATCTATAAGGACAACTTCTTGTCTGTCTCCATTTTCATCGAAATACGTCATGTTGACAGTAAGCCTTAGCTCATTGCCAACCTTGTTCTCTACATATGTAATGTTTGCATACTCTGAGAGCTTGTCAAGAAGCACGTTTCTCTTGTCTCTCAAGTCATTTGCCACATTGCCACCAAGCTCGTATCTGGCTATGCTTTTGTTATATGCCAAAATCTTATCAATATATTCGTTAACCTGCTTTACAGATGTGGTAAAAGCGTAATCCTGTTCATCCTGTATCTGATTCAGCTGACTTCCATAGTAATTGATGGTATCAGTTAGAGTGATTGCCTGCTGCAGAAAGTTTGTCCTTACATCCTTGCTTCCTACATTGGATGCAAGCTCCTGCATGCCGACAAAGAATCTGTCAATTATACTCATAACCCCTATATCGGAAGGCTCCTGCAGCAGTTTCTCAATGTAGCTCAAGGCCTCTGCCTTGACGGTCCATTCACCCATCAAGGAAGCTTCATTTCTGTACTGTCTGTCAAGAAACTGGTTTCTTATCTGTTGGATATAGTCGATGCTGACTCCACCACCTACAAGAGCGTTTGTCAAAGGAGCCACCAGTGTTTGAGTAACGTATGGATCTATTGAAGAACTTTCAATTCTTTGCCTTGAATAACCTTCTGTTTCAACGTTTGCTATGTTGTGTGCTGTTACATCCAAAGCCTTCTGATTATAGCGAAGTCCTGTTTTTGCAATCTCAAAACCGTAAAAAGTAGAACTCATAATTTCCTCCTATACGCTTTCATCTATTATGTTGGTTTTCTGTGTAATGGTTCTTTGTCCCTTGGGATTGTATATGTTCTCGCTTCCGTCCCCTATAACAACCTTTTGGATTACCTCTTTTATGTAATTCAGATTGTTCTCTATAAGCCGCATGTTCGTCTTGTTGTATACCTTCTGTTTTTCAATAACATCCACAAGACCCTCGCTGACTTCCTCAATTGTAGTGGTATCCTCGTTCCTGTCCTTGAGCTCTCTTACAAGACCGGATATTGTAATGTCTTCTTCCGACATGCCAAGACTCTTTGCAAGACTGCTTGCAATCTCCATCCTCTTTTGCTCTTCCTGCCCTATTTTGACAAGAAGCACCTCTTCAGCCTCAACTATCTTATTGAGAGACTGAATGTCTCTATTCAGGACCACCTCCGTCTTTTGTCCGGATAGCTCGTTTATTGCTTCGTAATATGCTTTTTGCTTTTCCAACGATTCGGTCAATTTCCCGACAAGTTCCCTGTACTCCATTTAATCACCTTCAGTTATGCCTTTTCATCAATGCGTGTTCCTTTTATCATCTTCTCCGCAATCTTGCCGCTGTCTATGGTATAGATGCCTTTCTCTATCCTTTCCTTTATCTCATTAACCTTGTCGTATCTTACTTCATCGATATCCTTGATTGCCTTGATTGCCTTTGAATATATTTTTGCGTTGTCGGACAAATCCAGCTTGTCGTTTATCTCAAACCCATCATTTACATTTGCCTTTTTAATCTGACTTGTCTTGTATGCGGAAATGGGATCCGTAGGATTTGTAGGATTAATTTTCATGCTGACACCTTCTTTCTACTCTTCTTCATCATCTTTCTTCTTGCTCCTTGGAATGTAATGCATTCTCTCCTTGCCTGTCGCACTTTGAGATCTGCCTGTAGCTGTTTCTCCAGGCCTCAAATTCGATTTAAGATATGAAAGCTCGTTATGTTTCTTTACAGTGCATTCAAGGCAGTACCTGCCTGAATCTATGGGCTTGTCGCAGGACTCGCATTTCAACTCTTTGTTGCCTTCCATGCTAAGCCTTCCCTCTTTGAGCAGGAGCAGTATTATTTTTTCATTAACCTCAGTCTCCTCACTCAACTCTTTTATAGTTGCCAGCCTGTTCTTTTCAAGATAGTTCCTGCATTTCTCAAACGCCTCATCTATTGCCAATATGCATTTGGGGCAGTAGGGACTT
>DUPL01000083.1 GCA_012838385.1 Clostridiaceae bacterium | reverse complement strand
TTCCGTCTATCATCTGAGCAACAGGAGCAGGAACTCTACACTGTACCTGACCAACAGTATCGTTCTCAGGGAATGCTACGAAAGCGTCAAAGTTCTTTCCTTCCCATTCAGTACCCTTCCCACGCCAGAAGTCATCGTTGGCAAGAGTTCTCATTAGTGGTACGGATCCACCAGTCTGACCGTTGTATGCCTTCTGACCTTCCTCTGTAAAGAAGAACAGTGCAAATGCTGCAGCGGTGTCAGGTCTCTTCGTCCTGTTATACACACCAAATCCTGATGATCCTGTTCCTACCTTTGGTATTGGGAACATTGGGAATGTAGCTATATCCCAATTTACGCCGAGTCTGTCATACTCTGTTCCCATTCCATACAAGTGTGGATAAACCATGAAACGGAATACATAGTCTGAATTTCTAAGACCTCTGTATTTATCTGTTTCAGACGAACCATATGGATATAATATACCCTTATCCACAGCAGAGAACATTTCTCCTATTCCCTGCACAACTCTATCGTCTGAATAGAGGTTGACTCTCTTGTTTATGGTGTCATACCATTTACCGCCCCAGCCTTCCATGAATGGAATATAAATGGGGTCCCAGTCAAGCTGCAAATACATTGCAACCTGCTCAAATGTACCATCTTCGTTAGTCTTTGTTACCTGAGGACCATAATCATTTACGAAATTTTCCCAAGTCCAATCAGCAGGTGGTAGGTCAAGACCTTCTGCATTCAGTGCATCCATGTTTGTCATAAGCACAATGTGGTTGTGGTCACGGGATGCCATGTACAGACGACCGTTTACAACTCCCAGGTCGTATATGCCGGAATAAACTTGCGAAACATTTATTCCGAGAGGCTCAAGATATGCATCAAGTGGCATTAATGCACGGTGAGTAACCGCATATGTATAAGTTTCCGACTCAGCGAAATGGAAAACGTCGCCTATATCTCCAGATGCAATTCTTGCCTCAAGTTGTCCTACATTGTAGTCCCTGTTTACTTTTGCATCTGGATACATTTTCTCGAATGCCCTTATAAATGCATCAGGTGAAAGTTTTTCTTCTTCATTGTTGACCTGGACTGTAAAAGTTATTTCACCGACAACATTTGGTTTGTAACCTGGGGGAAGATCGCCTGTATTCTCCTTGTTTCTGTTGCATGCAACAAAACCAACCAGCATTGCCAGTGTCATAAATACCACAGCACCTGTCTTTAATGCATGTTTCATAATGTGAATACCTCCGTAAATATTTTTGTTTATATTATTTTAACTTTATTCGATGATTATAAAAAAATGCAAACAATGGTATCAACCACACATTATATAAAACATATTGTAACATGTAGCCACGCATACGTCAATAAATTTGCACATAAAAAAACGACTTTGGTCAATTGAATTTCTAAATGCAAAGGAACATTTGCGTTTACTTCTTCCGAAGATGTAAATATCCTTGTTTTTAGCAACTATCAACTAGAATTGAATTTAGTTTTTCCCATATAATTTCATTGTTTACTTATTACCTGTCCTGACCTGCAAATACCATTTTAAGAGAGGTAATAAACATCGTGTAAATAGAGGTTTTAACCTCATGTACTGCACATTGTATTTTCCTTTTTCTGTTATTTATACCAAAAATACTTTCAAGAACCTTCATATAGTAAAAATACAACGATTTCTCTACTTTGAGCAAAAAAATCGTTGCATTTCAATTAAACAAAAACGCCTCTATTAAAGGCGTTTTTTATCAAATCGAATATTATTCTTCAAAATCAACAAGTGATTCCCACTTTTGGTTGGCTCTTGTTTCAATAGTTGTCAATGAGTCTTTGAAGTTTACATGACCATCAAAGTGCTGTCTAAGCATGTTGAGCCATGGATTACCATCTATCATCTCTGCAACAGGTGCTGGCACTCTACACTGTACCTGACCAACAGTATCGTTCTCTGGGAATGCTACATAAGCATCGTAGTTCTTTCCTTCCCACTCAGTTCCCTTGCCGCGCCAGAAGTCGTCATTGGCAAGTGTTCTCATTAGAGGTACTGATCCACCAGTCTGTCCATTGTATGCCTTCTGACCTTCTTCTGTGAAGAAGAACAGTGCAAACGCTGCAGCGGTGTCAGGTCTCTTTGTTCTGTTGTATACGCCAAATCCGGATGAACCTGTTCCTACCTTTGGTATTGGGAACATTGGGAATGTAGCTATATCCCAGTTAACTCCAAGCCTGTCGTACTCAACTGCGAGAGTATACATTCCGGGATAAACCATCTGACGGAATACATAGTCTGATTGTCTGAGTCCAGCGTAATCTGATACATCTTGTTTTCCTGTTGGGTACAGGAATCCAGCTTCAGCAGCATTAATCATTTCTTCAATACCCTGTAGAACCTTTGGATCGGAAACCAGGTTTACTCTCTTGTTTATTGTGTCAAACCATTTTCCACCCCAACCTTCCATAAATGGAATATAGATTGGGTCATAGCTGAGACTAATGTTCATTGGAACCTGGTCAAAAGTACCGTCATCATTAGTTTTTACAAGATTTGGAGCATAGTTTACCTTAAACTCTTCCCATGTCCAGTCATTTTGTGGGAGATCAAGACCTGCTGCATGCAAAGCGTCAAGATTTGCCATCAAAACAATGTGGTTGTGGTCACGGGATGCCATATAGAGACGTCCGTTTACAACACCCAGGTCGTATATACCGGAATAAACTTGCGAAACATTTATTCCGAGAGGCTCAAGATATGCATCAAGCGGCATCAGTGCACGATGTGTAACTGCATAAGTATAGGTATGCTCTTCAGGGAAATGGAATACGTCACCAATATCTCCAGAAGCAATTCTAGCTTCAATTTGTCCTACATTGTAATCTCTATTAACTTTTGCATCTGGATACATCTTTTCAAATGCTCTTATAAATGCATCTGGTGACAGTTTCTCCTCTTCGTTGTTTACTTGAATTGTAAAGGTTATTTCACCAACAACGTTTGGCTTGTAGCCTGGTGGTACGTCGCCTGATTGCTCAGGATTTCTGTTACATGCAACAAAGCCGACCAACATGGTCAGTGTCAAGAAAACTACAGCACCAGTTTTTAATGCATGTTTCATGATATAATTACCTCCAAATTTCTTAATTACGATTTTATAATACCACACGGGTTGCTAAAGTCAAGGTGCACACACGTGGCTAAAACAAAGCGTTACACAATATTAATATAATTCACAATAATGTTTTATTCTGTAATACAGGCTATTCTCAAAAGCAAACAGAAAAACCATTTGGTTTTTCTGTCTGCAGTATCGACATCTATGATTGGAGTATCCGTTATGGCTTCGGAGTGTTGGTAGGTTCGGGAGTTTCTGCATAAACAGGCTCTTGCTCCCAAAGTTCATGAACCCTGTCTTCAATCTCCTTCAGCGCATCCTCTAATGATGCTCCATTATTAATATAATTCTCAATAGCTTCTCCGATCTTGTGATATTCGCGAGCAGCTTCAATATTCATAAGATAAGTCATAATGGATGGAAAATCATTTTCAGTGTAAGTTGCAAACACACTTGTGTTCTTTCCTCTTACAGGATATTCACGCCAAAACTTCATTGCATTTACAGCTTTGCTTGCTGGAACGGATTCACCGTTTCCTGCGTAGACAACAGCAGCTTCCTGAATCAGAGTATGAAGTGCAAACTGAACACTCATGTCCTTCTGCTCCTCACTTGCTTCAGCTGTCTTTGTGCTGACTGCAAGACCCAAAGTATTGACGCCAACAAATCTCTTTGGTAGTGTTGGGAAATGGATAAGGTCCCACTCAAATTCAGCATTTCTCTATACATCGGT
>DUPL01000082.1 GCA_012838385.1 Clostridiaceae bacterium | reverse complement strand
GTCAATATGACAATCAGGATTAAGCCGCTAAGTAGCAGCAGTATTTTCTTGTGTTTTCTAAAGCTTTCCAACATAAATATCGTCTCCAGTTATCTTTTGTAAAATTTAATTACTCAATTACCACAGACACCTCATCCTTAATCGGATACACACTAACTCCGTCAGTCAATGAGTACTCAATGACCGAAACCATGACCAGCTTTCCTTCTTCATTCTTGGAAATGTACTGATCCACAATTGTAAAATTCTCAGAGTTTAGCGTGTCAACAATATTGCTCTTGCTTCTTTGTTGTGAGGCAATAGCTGAAGGTCTATTGATTGCTATGTGGTCATATCTATCCCTGTTAAAAGCTGAGAATGCGCATACTTCTCCATCGAAGTTTACCCAAAGTCGTACATAGTCGTCGGTCCTGTAACCGTTTACATACTTGCGGTATATTACTTCGTAGTAAAACCTTTGGGGAGGAATCTTACATGATTCAAAATCATAATCATGATCTGAACCAAAAATCTTAATCATAAACTCTTCAGCTATTTTTATTGCCTCATCATCGTTATCGAAGGGTGTCAACCTTTCTCCATCTATCTTTTTGTTTTTAACTCCGCAAAGCATATCAGTGTTTTGCAGATAGTAAAATTCATTACCATTATCATCTACGTATACATCATAGGAACCATAAGCATCGCTTCTATCTTCAGGCTTCCTGGAGCTCAGGTTTTCTGATCTATCATATTTAAGTTTGACTCTCTCGTCAGAATATACAATATTCCTGGCTCCCTTTGCCCTTTTGTTTATGTACATTCCGTAATTGTCAATCTCAGCATCCTTTTTCATATTGGCAGCCCTTGAATTTCTGTAACCGCTGTATGTAGCAATAGTGGCTGTACCAAATATCAATAAAAAAACTGCAATCACAATAAGAATTCTATTCTTAAACATCCCAAACCCCTCCTCTACACACGGCTGTTGACATCGCCATAGTATGTTGTGTTAATGGTTCCTGCCTGATAAGCGCTATAGTCGGCGTATTCAACGCATTCCTTGATTGTTGCATCACTGCTCCAGCCTGCCCTGATAAAGAACAGCTTTGCCCAATATGTGGCACCAAGATGGCTGCATTTTTCGTTAACACCAACTACAAAATGTGCGCCTTTTTCATAAGTATTCGAAATTAGGCCATATATATTTCTTCCATGCATTATTTCCGCATCCGTATAAGCTGCCAGATAAATTACAATTTTAGCTCTGGCAAGTCCATTAGCATCTATCTCTTCTATCGTATATGTAGACGGAGCATTAAAAAGATTCCTGCTTGCTGCAATGTTACCTAGACTTTCGTTTTCCTCATTTGCAAAACATATAACTGCGCAAGGTTCTCCAACTTCATTTACAGTCGACATTCCCACAAACACCCATACAGCATCCCTTTTAAGGTAGTGATATGCAAATGATGCAGAAGCGTTGTTTATTTTAAATGCGTAATATCCTTTTGCTGACATGTTATCTACAAAGGTCTTGTCCGCTCCGCGGGTATCAAAGTAGTTGGGTACGAACAAAATCCAATCCACCAAAATTATCTGGGAGTATATATCAGCATCATGTTTTGTTACCTTTTCAAAGGACCAGGCAGTTCCGTCACCAAGATTCAGAAAACTCAAGTATACTGTGCCGTATCCATTGGTGGCAAGAAACTGACCGTTATATTTTATGTGGTAGCATCCATTAATTTTCGGGTCGTGTGTTGTTGAAATTCTATCTATAGTAAACTGTTGATAGGATGCTCCATTGTCAGTCCATATGTCAACATTGTTACCGGTTATATCCAACACTTTTCTTGTTGGGCTGGACATAGGCTGAAGTTTATATGTACCATTTGAGTTTCTGGTAATCTTCCATTGTTGAGCATATATTCGATTGCCTACACTGCTTATAACTGGGGTGCCGTTCGAGTCTGCTCCATTTTGGACCTCCAAATATCTGCCAGTTATTACATTCCTGATGTAGTATACCTCTCCTGTCTCCAAACCCGGCACATCATTGGTAGCTGCCATCGCAGCATATCCGTTAAAGCCCAGGAAGCTGAACATCATTGCAAACAGCAAAACCATACATATTTTTTTCTGCATCTGTACATCAACCCCTTCAAGAATTATTTAGACTATTAGCTTGTCTAGTATTATATCATGAAAAAACGCAATTTTTCGGGCATTGTTCCAAAATGTGTCCCAAATGTTCCATTCGGTAATTTGTATCATATATTATGGTATTTATTCCATTTTATCCCTACCCTGTTTTGGATGCGCTTCCTTTATATGGTATTACCACATGGAGCGTAAATACGCTGTTCTGAAACTCCACATTCATGAATCCACCAAGCTCCTGCACCGCATCCCGTATAATACTAAGACCCAAACCATGCATGCTCTTGTTATCTTTGAGTGACTCGAACTGGTCTGTGAGCGTCTTTTTAACTCTGTCCGCAGAGTTTTCAATTAGAATGACTATGTTGTTCTCAATCCTCTGAAAACTTATAAATATGAATTTCTCCAGCGTCTCATCCTTGATACGCATGCATGCCTCGATAGCGTTGTCAATGGCATTGCCAAGAATACGACAGACATTGTACGGAGATATGTATATATTGTCTATTATGTTGCTGGTCTTTACTACGTATCTAATATCATTCTCCTTGGCAAGCAGACCCTTTATGTTAATAATTGCGTCTATGGCAGGATTCTTCGTGTAAATCATAGAAGCATCCTCTATTTCAGCTTCAAAGTCTTCTATGTATTTGTGCAGAAGCCTGATTTCATTGTTTTTTATTAAGCTTTTGATCATGACTATATGGTTTTTAAAGTCATGCCTCATTTTCCTCATTTCATCGTAGGAGAATCCCAATTGCTTGTAGTTCTCGTTTTCCTTTTCTATAAGGCTTTCTAACACTGTTACTTTTACGTTGGTTGTGTAGGAGTCAATAAAGGCAAATATGCTGAAGTTCATGTAAAGAAGACAAATAATTGAGATGCCTAAGTAAAGGGCATATTTATCCATGGAATAAATAATTGACCAGTACACTGTGTTGAGCATGATGACACTGGCCAATGGAACAGTTATTATTATCACCCAGTAGTATAGAGGGATGTGGCTGAATCTTCTGTTGACAATGTTAGCATTTGTCAAGCACAGCCAGAACAGAATTGTTCGGGTTGTGGTAATGTATATTAATTGGTAGGAGATGTCGTTTAGGTACAGAGGGTTTATCAGGAACATGTTTTGGAATTGAAGGATTATAAGTTCCGCTATTAGAATATAAAGTATGTATGCAACTATTGTAAGGAGCTTGTCTATAGTGTCTCCTTTGAAAACTATGGCTAGAAATGCGTAGGCAAGAACAAAGGAAAGGATAATGTTGAGTGCAAAAGTGGGGATGAAGTAAAAAAAGACAACACGAACAAGCAGTGTCAGAAGGGCTAATGTGTACTTCAGGCACCTTGCATATTTTCTTTCTTTAAGTGGAAACATCCTGGAGTAGAACACAAACACGATGATACATATTTCCACAAACGCATTTATTGTGGTTCCTACCAGACTTTGATACTGACCAAACATTTCACTTCATACCTTACTAATTTATTTCTTCTTGTTACAAACTTGCCAGATAACTTACATACGCAGTTTCTACTTCTCTTTTCAGAACTCTGCTCAAGGGAATGGATTGTCCTGTTTTCAACACCACACTGTTAACATGAATGCTCTCAATGAACGACATGTTTACAACATAGCTTTGATGGGTTTTTACAAATCCGAACCCCTCAAGTCTTGACAGCATATTGTTTAGGGTTGAGTAGAATTGATAGGTTTTGCCAGACGCAGTATGTACATAAATGACTCTTTTCATGACTTCGAGATAAATTATTGAGCTTATTTTTATAGTTATCCTGACACCTTTGATATTTGCGACGAGACATTTCTGCTTTCTGTAGTATTCATTGACTATGCTCTGCACCTGCCTTTTTATCATGCTTTCCGGCTCCTCCTTCAAGATATACCGGAAGGCACTTACCTCATAACCTTTCGTCGCAAATTCACTGTAGTTTGTCAAGAATGCAATTATGACCGATTTGTCTTTTTCACGAAGCCTTTGGGCCACTTCTATTCCATTTATACCAGGCATTTCAATATCAAGAAAAACAATATCATAGGTTTTATCATTGATAGACTCAAGCAACTTTTGTCCAGAGAGAAATATATCGATATTAAGAGCGCGTCTTGGTCCTACGATTTCCCGTATGTAGTTTTCAGCTAGTTTACTATAATTAATATTGTCATCACATATTGCTACATTCATCACCATCTCCCCTTGTCCATTGAATTGCCTATGTTGTTTTTTGTACTGTGCAATATTCTATCATACTTTATAAAATTTTAAAATACGGCAGCCATATTGGAATTTTATTGTATTTATTGTTTTTTAAACAGAAAAGCTGTATAGTATAGAAAAAACCAAGAAAGGGAATTTAAATGTCAAGAGTTGTTCTGATAACAGGTGCATCAAGAGGTATAGGCAGGGCTATGGCCATCAAGTTTGCCGAATCGGGATGGCTTGTGGCTGCCAATTACAACAAGAGTGAAGACAGGGCACTGCAACTAAAGAGAATGTCTGACAACATATATATTTGCAAGGCAGATGTTTCGAATAGAAATGAAGTTAATAATATGATTGAAAATATCAGAAGAGAGCTTGGACCAATTTGTGTGTTGATCAACAATGCGGCAGTGTCCAGCATTAAAATGTTTTCAGACATAACGGAAGAGGAATGGGATTATACTTTTGATGTTAATATTAAAGGTGTATATAATTGTACCCAGGAAGTCCTCCCTGACATGATCAGGAAGAAATCCGGGAGCATTATAAACATTTCATCCATGTGGGGTCAGGTTGGCGCATCCTGCGAGGTCCATTACTCGGCAGCGAAAGCTGCAATTATAGGCTTTACTAAAGCATTGGCAAAGGAGCTGGGGCCCTCATTTGTTAGAGTAAACTGTATAGCTCCTGGAGTCGTTTCAACAGAGATGAACATGGATGTTGATTTAAGCGCTTTGAGAGAAGAAACACCATTAGGAAGATTAGGTACTGCTTCAGAGGTTGCTGAATGCGCATATTTTCTTGCCTCTGACAATTCTTCCTTTATTACAGGACAAGTTATTGGTGTAAACGGTGGACTCGTAGTATAATTTACTTGTGCTTTTCCAAATTTTTTGTTATTTTAACACTTGACGTTTTTTATATTTATGGTACAATGATAAAGCTAACAGATAGCACCTTTTGTGGAGAAGTACCCAAGCAGGTCGAAGGGGACGGTTTGCTAAACCGTTAGGTCAGGTAACTGGCGCAAGAGTTCGAATCTCTTCTTCTCCGCCATTCGTCTGGGATTTAAAAAATCATCCCAGACTTTTTTATTACTTTTTTACAATTTGACACTTGTTTTCATTTTAGGTACGATTGTACAGTTGTAGTTTTTTGTTTTGAGGTGTGACATTAATTTGCGGTCCATAGATTTGACAACAGGAAGTCCAACGAAAAAAATAATTGCCTTTTCGATTCCCATATTTATTGGAAATTTGTTTCAGCAAATTTATAGTGTGTCAGACATGTTTGTGGTAGGAAGATTTTTAGGCAAAGACGCTCTTGCAGCAGTCGGTGCATGCTCTGCAGTAATAATTTTTCTAACATCAATCATCATAGGCTTATGTATGGGAAGCGGAGTATATTTTTCCGATTTGTACGGAGGAAAGGATTACGACAAACTATCCTGCGCAATTCCTGCGTCCTTTGTTTTTATCTTTACATTGACCATGGGAATCATGGCGGCAACAATTGTATTTATAAATCCTTTGATGCGTTTGTTCAACATACCAAATGAAGTCATCGGACTTGCCAGAACCTATCTGCTGATTACAATCTCAGGCATGCCCTTTGCGTTATTATATAACATGGCAACGGTGATATTGCGTGCCTTCGGGGACAGCAAGACACCATTGATTGCCTTGATTACTGCATCCACCATTAATGTGGCGTTTGATTTTCTTTTGGTAGTCGTGTGGCCGTTAGGGGTAAAAGGACCTGCCATATCGACATTGGCAGCTCAGATTCTTTCGGGTATTCCTCTTGCGATATACTCCCTAAAGAAAATGAATTTTCTCAAGCTGCGGCTTGTTTTTGAAAAAGCTTTGTTTAATAATGAACTTTGGAATCCTTTTGGTTCAAGGACTAGTTAATTCTTTCGGGGTTGTCACAATGGCCGCATTTGCCATTGGCGTGAAAATCGATACATTTGCATACATGCCTGCACAGGAGTTTGGTAATGCCTTTGCAACATACGTAGCACAAAACAAAGGAGCAAACAAAATTGGCCGTATACGAAAAGGATTCCGTTCGGCAATTGTTTGCTCAACAGTTTTTAGTCTTCCCATATCTGCTTTGATATATGTTTTTGCTCCCAATTTGGTGGCATTTTTCTCCGACTCGGACCATTATGTTATAGTACAAGGGGCAAAGTATCTTAGAACAGAAGGCCTCTTCTATATACTGATAGGTTACCTGTTTATACACTATGGCTTTTACAGGGGTCTTGGACGCTTCAATACTTCAATTTTCCTTACTATTATCTCCCTTGGCACAAGGGTTTTACTGTCATATTTTTTGGTCTGGGTAGGATTTGGGGTGACCAGCATATGGTGGAGCATTGTCATAGGGTGGGCAATTGCAGACTTTTTTGGTTTATTATTTTATCGAAAAACCTTTACAAGTTAATTTACATATACAAGTATTTTCCCTTGTTGTTTGCCACTTCTTCCACTATATCCTTGCCTGAAGAAAACGAATCGAAAGTTCCCTTGTTTATTTCATCTATAACCAGGTTAAGAAGTTTCTCGTAGTACGCTTCCGGATGCATCTCCGTTGTGGACCGTGTAATGTGGTCCCTGTTTTCCATGGAAGCCAAAACCTGATAACGCTCCTTAACTTGCTGAATTAGCTGTTCCCTGTTCATGGTTTCACCTGCAATCTTTCTTTTTCTTTAGCTTCTCCTCGGTACAATTATTTATTCTCAAAAACCAGTTTGGCAGATGTTTCAAAATCAAGGCTCATTTTATGTAGTTTGATATTTGTGTTCAACTTCTTTTTTATAACATCTGTAATTGTTTTCATGTTGTAACTGGCTATGGCTGCGTAATAAAGATTCCATAAATCCTTTGAGTCGTATTCAGCCTTTATGATTCTAATACCTTCGTACGGCTTGATCGCCTCGTTCGCTTTTTTTACCACCTTTTCACTAATATCTTCAATCTCAATCTCTATTGGAAAGTTTCTTTCCTTATTTTCTTGTTTGATGTAGTACAGATATTTGCATTCCTTTTCAATGCACTGATGCTGTTTTATTTGCTTTTCAGTCAAATAACCCGGGTGATGAGAGGATGCACAATATCCTTTTACTTTGCTTCGACTTGATACTTTATTGTCAATTAGTCGACAGCGCCTGGGATCTCCTGTTTCTTCTAAAAAGCATTGAAAACCCTCCTCGTCTCTCGGGAACGCTGAAATCAACATTTTTATCACCTGTTCTCATTTTTATTTATCTTTTAAAATCATTCTTATTCTTTTAAACAGAATCATTAGTACTGCAGAGGACACAATAGCGATACCAACAAAGGATTCCTGATGGTTATTGACTTCACGCACCTGTGCCATTGTTTGGAGATTGGCATAACTTTTTGCAAACCCAAAAATGTCGTGAAGAATTGCTTTATCATTTTCATGGTCATAAATATATGCTCTTACCAATAATTCTTTCTCACTTACAGTTATTACTGTGAACATCGAGTTATATAAATTGTTGCAGACCTCAAAGTATCCATCAAACCTTTCCGGCACCTGGCAAGAGTAGAATTTTGTTCCGGAAGAGCCGCCTGTGAGGTACGTAGTGCCCTTTTGATTGACTACAGATAGATAATTCCTGTTTTCGTATTTCTTTTCAACATATATCCTATTAACATACACTCGGCCATCCAAAATGCTTTTTGATCTTGAGTAGACATGATCGTGTCCTTGCAATACTAGCTCAACATTATACTTGGTAAATATGGGTTCCAATTGTTTGCGCAGGCCGTCAAACCATTCAATGGAATAATTGGAATGCGGTCCTGTACTGTATAACGGCCAGTGAAGACCAACAATCTTCCATATTTTATCGGTACCTTCCAGATCCTTTTCCAGCCATTTTATCTGCTTTTCACTTAAGTTAAAATTGTTATCAACGTCCGTTATGTCCAACATTACAAAATGAGCATTTGCATAGTCAAAGGAATAGAAATACCCTTTTTCAACACTTTGATTCTCAGGAAGTTTTTTATGGAAGTGAATGTATAACTCCGCTCCGTTGTCTTCATGGTAGTTTCCCGAGATGGAGTTAATCAATGTGTGGGCGGTATACCTTCTATTATCATGAAGCATGGCTTTCCACTCATCTTCCACAAGACCGTTTTCAACCATGTCACCCGTATGAAGTATGAAACGTATTTCAGGATACATGGAAAAAGCCTTTCCCAACACCTGCCCAAAACGCTTTGGAGCTTTCTGGCTGTCGGTTACATAGAGAAATGTAAACACAACTTTTTCGTCTTGCTGCGGTGCGGTCCTAAAAGAGCATGTCTCGCTCCAAATGTTCCTTTTAGCATCTCCCACTCTAAAGATATATTCAGTATCATATTCAAGACCTGATACAACCGCCTTGTATATGTGGTCTTTCTCAAGAGAACCATGGTTGTCAATTGTAGCATCAAACACCAATGGATTTTTAAATACATCTTTACCTGCAGTTTTTTTCGCAAACTGAACCTGTGGTTTTTCATACTTATCCAGAGACCTGTAAGTTATGCCGTATTCTGTCGCATCCTGGTTGTACATGGTTGCGGTTATTGTATGTGGGAGCGACATATCTTCGGCATTCGCCGGACAAAAGCCAGATATATTTGCTGCTATCAATATTGCGGTTAAGATCTTCTGAAATTTATGCATGATTTACCCCCGCTAATAGCTTTTGTTCCAGGTAGGAGTTATATACTTCTATTATATAGGGGATTTGTGGCAAAGAAAAGACAAGGGGTTTACTTTTCCCGCCCCTTGATTGCAAGCAAATGTATGGACACTGCTGTCCCAATAACTGCTATGATTACTCGGACCAATAATTTATCTATAAAAAACATGGACAGTACAAGGGTGGTCCACAGAAAAATTAGCGCTGTTACTCTTGTCTTTTTGCTTATGCCGGTTTTTTCTCTGTAGTTCTTAATAAACTCACCAAAATACGGACTGTTAATAAGTTTGTTGTATAGTGTGGGACTTGATGCAGCAAAGCATGCTGATGCCACCAACACAAAGGGAGTGGTTGGAAGGACTGGCAAAACAAGCCCAAGTCCTCCAAGTCCTACGAATATGCAACCTATTGTAATCAATACAATTTTTTTCAAGCCCATTTAAATATCATTCCTGCTGCATATCAAGCCATGTTGATTTTCACGATTTCTCTGTCTTCCATGGCCTTATCAGCAGCATAAACACAGAGGTAACCAGCTATGGTATCATCAATAACCGGTGCGGAGGATGATGTTTTTTCATTCCTTATATATGCATTAAAGTCGGCTATGAGACCTTCATCTCCGCCGTGATGGGCTTTAAATACATTCGCATCGGTTAAATCATATTCAGTCACTTCATGCTCCCCTGTTTTGACGATGTATTTTCTCAGGACTATCTTGCTGTGCTGAAGACATCCTTCAATCTCTCCCTGGGTTCCTTTTACAAAAAGATTTCGTACCTCAGGCATTCCGCTGGAAAGGAGTTTGAAGGTGGCCATGCTTCCATTTTCAAACTCAATCATCACCGCCTGATTGTCTACAATATTTGCATCTGTTTTATAGGCACACTTGCTTCTTTTCAAGTCATTCCTGAGATTCCTTAATTCTTCTTCAACCCCTCCTTCAGGGAGTATGTCCCAAATCCTTTTTATGTTAACCGAGTTGTATCCTACAGAATATATGCAGGTCTCGGAATGTTTGCACTCAAAACAATTGTCCGCCGCTCCCTCGGGTGCTTTTTCAGGAACTATAAATCGTCTTCCCCCAAAACTTGATACATAAAGGGGCTTTGCTGTATTGTTCAGCCAGCAAATAAGGTCTATGTCATGGCAGGATTTTGCCAACAGGAAAGTCGAGCCGCATTCGTCCTTGTTCCTCCATTGCCCTCTAATGAATGAGAAATCTGTGAGCAAGACACCAGGATATTCACAAGCATCAATGTGAACAACCTCTCCAACAGCTCCTTCTTCTATCAACTCTTTAGCCTTTTTGTAAAAGGGTGTGTATCTAAGTACATGACACACAACAAGCTTGCATCCATTTTCTCTTGCCTTCTCCGCCACCTTCAAAAGGTCCCGCTTGTTGTTTGCAACAGGCTTTTCAAGAAGCATGTCGTATCCCAGTCCCAGAAATGCGATTGCTGTCTCCACATGGTACTGGTCCATCGTTGTATTTATCACACAGTCCGCAATTTTACCAAGTTTCAGAACCTCTTTATAATCTTTAAAACACATGTCTTTTGGAACATTGAATCTTTTTTGCATGAACTCCAACGCTTCATCCTTGAAATCCACAGCTGCCACTATTTCATACGCATCTCCCAGTTCCTCAGCAGCTTTGCAATATGCGGTTGCCCTGTTGCCACATCCTAAAACGATAACCTTTATGCTATCTTTCTGCAATTATATCCCTCCATTTTTTCTTCACTTTATCTGCTTAATTTATGTTTATTTCCACAACATCTTTCGGTGGTCTAGTTATCCATTTTCCATTTGTAAAGTCAGGTATGCTCATGGGTCTTCCCATATGCCTGATTGACTCTTCCGACAAGCAGCTTATACTCATCCATGAAGCTGCGTCGTATACATCAATAGGCATTTCCTCGTTGTTAAGCGCAGCCTTTACAAATGCCTTGAATACAAATGCATCCATGCCTCCATGCCCGGAACTCAAATCTTCAGCGGTTGCTTCCTTCCAGATGGCTGGGAGATATTTGTCTTCAAACTCCACTGCATTATTCAGAAGACATCTGTAAGAGTCAGGAGTGTGCCAGAACTCTTCTTTGTGTATTCCTTCTATAAATACTGTATTTGTATTTTGTTCGTAAAAACCTTTGGTACCTCTTACAGTAAAGTCTCTTGCATAGAACCTTGGCAGTGTAGTGTCAAGCTTCAAGAGGATGGTCTCTCCGTTGTTGCAGGTTATTAATGTGTGTACAATATCACCCTGCCTGAAATCAACTTCAAGAAGAGACTTGTCGAGTTTTCCTATGTTGTTTCTCACATAATCCCTAAGTCCTGCAGCTTTCGAGGCTACCGTGACAAGGGAAACCATCTTGTTTCCTCTGTTTATATTAAGCAGTTTTGCAATCGGACCAAGGTCATGAGTTGGATAGTTGTCACAGTTTCTATGTATGTAATTTCTAAGACGGTAGTGCCTGTTCTCTTTTCCTGTAAGGATTTCATACCTCAAGTCATGAGCGTAGGCTCCCTGGCAATGTACAATTTCTCCGAACAGTCCTGCTCTTGCCATACTGGTGGCCAAAAGCTCCGCCTTGTCATAACAGCAGTTCTCCATGAACATGATAGGAGTTTTGGTTCTTTCATACGTTCTGACCAGGTTCCAGCAGTCATCTATGGAATATGCGCCACCTACCTCCAGTGCGGTAATCTTGCCTGCTTCCATGGCGGCAGCTGCAATCTCAATGTGAGATTCCCATGCAGTGGATACCAATACCGCATCAACATCTGAGCGTTCCAGAACTTTTGTGTAGTCTGTGGTTTTGAAAGGTACTTTGCCCGTTGCAGCATTGACTTCTGCAGCTGCATTTTCTACCCTGTCCTCATATTCGTCACATACGGCGGTTACTTCAACATCATCAATTTTCAAAAGCGTATGTTGTATTGCATGAAAACCTCTGTTTCCAAGCCCTATAACTCCCATCCTTAATTTATTCATGACATTCTACCTCCACAAAACATGTTTATGTACGTCATTTGTCAATTATATATACTTCAAGTACTAAAAACAATCAAAAAAATATTATGATTTTCAACTTATACTGTTTTGGAGTATAAAGTCGGTCATGGCTGGTTGTAACTGGTTGCTCGGTGCAATTATTTATACTCGGTACAAACTTTTATATTGAATTCTTCCATGAGTCTTGATATAGTTACTGGGAGCAATTTGTTGTATTTAAAAGGAGTATCATTTATGGAGTTGTTTTTAAAAAGTTTTATGCATGAGCAGAATTTTCCAGAGGATGCCAGAGAGTGTTTTCTCAACCTGCACAACCGCATTGATAAAGACAAGGTTATACATGATTTGGTGTTTTTAACAGTCGATAGATTTTTTGAGAATGACATTTCTTTTAATGACCTCGACGAGTTCTTTAAGACATGCGCATTTCAGGCAGGTACTCATGAGTATACTCTTGCCATGCTGTTCTTTATGTACTGTACAAGAGTCCTTGAAAAGAAGTATTTACAAAGAGGCATTGATAGAAAAATATATGTTGATACAATGAATGACTTAAAGTGCAAGCTGATGGAATGTAGGGAGGTTTACGGTATTAACGGTACTTTTGTTGCCCATTGGTATCCACAGTTTTTTACGCTTGAGAGGTTTGCTCTTGGTAGGCTCCAGTATGAAAAGATTCCTTTCCCCAAGGAAGATTACTCAAAGAACGGATACACCGTGCGCAAGGGAAGCATTGTCTACAACTGCCACATTCCTTCATCTGGCTCTTTGACTGAGGAGATGTGTTTTGAGTCTTACAAAAAGGCATATGAGTTTTACAAAGACGAGCTTGGAGACAATCCCATGGTAATTGTTTGTCACTCATGGCTTCTCTACCCTGAAAATGTAGACTTTTTCCCAAAGCATTCTAATATTCTAAAGTTTATGAGCCATTTTGACATTATTTCCTATGATACTCACGATTCCTTCAGCGAAGCATGGAGGGTTTTTGGCAAGAACGGTCTGCTTCCGCCTAGTGAGTGGAAAACTGAAACATCCTTGCAAAGAGCTTTCAAAAAACATGTACTGAGCAACGGCAGGACCGGCAACGGATATGGTGTCTTGATATTTGATGGTGAAAATATTGTTAATTGAACGGTCTTGAATTAACTTGAATCTATTGGTATAATTGTTGAAAATATAATAGGGAAATGCGATGACTGGAAACAAGTAGGTATGTTCTTTCCTTTAAGAGAGCTGTCGGTTGGTGCAAGTCAGTAGGAAAACATAGCCGAATACATTCCAAGAGCAGTGTACTGAACAGCTTTATGGCTTAGTAGGCTACAACGCGAGCACGCGTTACAGTGCTAGAGCAATTTATGCTCGCTGAGGTTGGTTTTCGTGAGAAAGTCAACGAATTGAGGTGGTACCACGGTTAATTCCGTCCTCTGACTATTGCATTTAATTATTGCAAAGCCGGAGGACGTTTTTTAGTTCCTCCGCTAGATATAATCAGAAAGGTGGATTCTAATGATAATTACTGATTTCCTTGAAAGAAACGCCAAACTTTACCCTGACAAGATTAGTCTTGTGGAGATTAATCCCGAAAATGAACCTGATCGTGCGATTACATGGCGAGAGTACAATTTGATTGAAACTACTTCCAGCGAAAAGTACAGAAGAGAAATGACATGGAAGGAGTTTGACGTGAAGGCAAACCGTTTTGCAAATCTCCTTCTTACAAGAGGTATTCAGAAAGGCGATAAAGTTGCAATTCTGCTTATGAATTGTATTGACTGGCTCCCTATTTACTTCGGAATTCTTAAAACAGGAGCTTTGGCCGTTCCTTTAAACTACAGATATTCTGCAGAGGAAATCCAATACTGTCTGGAACTGGCTGATGTAAAAGCGCTTATCTTTGGCCCAGAGTTTATCGGTCGCCTGGAGCAGGTTTTTGACCATCTCAAGAATGTTAAGACCATGTTTTACGTAGGGGACAATACCCCCACATTTGCTGACAGCTTTAACAAATATGTTACTTACTGCTCATCTACTGCTCCTGCAGTTGAGCTGCTCGAAGATGACGATGCTGCCATATACTTTTCATCCGGAACCACCGGTTTCCCAAAAGCAATCCTTCACAGCCACAGGGCTCTGGTTTCTGCATGCGTTACAGAGCAGAGTCACCACATGCAAACTCACAATGATGTGTTTTTGTGCATTCCTCCCTTGTATCATACCGGTGCAAAGATGCATTGGTTTGGCAGCCTTATGACAGGAAGCAAGGCAGTACTTCTTAAGGGTGTAAAACCGGAATGGATACTGCAAGCCGTTTCCGACGAGAAGGTAACTATCGTTTGGCTTCTAGTGCCTTGGGCACAGGATATTCTGGACGCCATTGAAAGAGGGGATGTCTGTCTAGATGAGTACAGACTCGCCCAGTGGAGGTTGATGCATATAGGGGCACAGCCTGTTCCTCCAAGTCTGATTAAACGCTGGCTGAAGTATTTTCCAAACCATCAATATGATACGAATTATGGTCTGAGCGAATCTATCGGACCCGGTTGCGTGCATTTAGGTGTCGAGAACATACATAAGGTGGGAGCTATAGGAAAGGCAGGACATGGCTGGGAAACTGCTATTGTGGATGAGCATGGCAGGCCAGTTGCACAGGGAGAAGTCGGTGAGCTTATAGTAAAAGGACCTGGCTTAATGAAATGCTATTACAAAAATCCCGAAGCAACAAGCAAGATTCTCAAGGACGGATGGCTCTACACAGGAGATATGGCCATGCAGGACGAGGATGGGTTTATATACCTCGTGGACAGGAAGAAAGACGTTATAATCTCAGGTGGCGAGAACATCTATCCTGTGCAGATTGAGGATTTTCTCCGACAACATCCTGCTATAAAGGACGCAGCGGTTATTGGGCTGCCTGACAAACGACTTGGTGAAATTGCAGCCGCTATAATAGAGTTGAAGGAAGGGCATGCATGCACCGAGCAAGAAATAGATGAATTTTGTCTTGAACTGCCCCGTTACAAAAGACCTCGCAAGATTATTTTTGATACTGTACCCAGGAACCCAACAGGAAAGATTGAAAAACCTGCTTTAAGAAAGAAATACTGTGTGGAACGCATTGTTGAAAAGCAGATTAAAAACGGGATATAGGTATACTAAAACCCCTAAGTTTTTGATTTAGGGGTTTTTTGTATTATATGTTTTTAATGATTAATAGTTAGTTTTGATTTTCTGTTTCCTCATCCTTTGGTACAATCTTGTCTATGAATGAGGCTTTCAGCTCTTTTCCGCCTATTGCATTTACCGCCAGTATGATATAAACAACTAGGAACGCAAGAGCAACAATACCGTTTAGAATGGTTGCAAAAGTACCCATTAAAACTGTCAAACGCAAAGCTTTTGCTAATGTAAACAAGCCTGCCAACCCTCCAAAAAAGCCTGATATCAGTGCATTTATGAGATATTTGACAACCACCAATGCAACAGTTGTAACAGTGTACCTGGTTAGCCATGTGTTCTTCTCTGCTAGAACAGCATAAGCGCAAATAAGCAGAACTGCAACAGGTTGGCCCAAAGCTGCAAATGCAAGGCATAACACTGCAACAGCAGTCAGACTAATGCCAAAATTTCCTTTCTTCATCATAGCTCATCTCCTTGTTAATTATAATTTGTCTTCCTTACATATTTTCAAGTATATAGATGCTCGAAAATAAAGCATGATATTTATTTTAATATATTGGTAAGTGTAAATCAAGGTTTTTCATGCCTTCTTTATGGTAAAAATATGTTTTTTGCATCTCCCACAAGATAAAGGGAACCAAAAATACAAACAATATCATCCTTTGACAATTGCCTGTACGAATAATCAATCGCATCTTCAAGAGTTGCAAAAGTCCTGCTTGCTATGCCATATTCATTTAAAACTGATTTCAATATATCTATACTTTCAGCCCGGTAGTATTGCATCTCTATCAAATATACCTCTTTTGCATTGTGTTTTATCTCTTGTATCATGGCCTTGTAGTTCTTGTCCTTCATTACGCCAAAAATATATGTTATCTTCTTATCCCTGAAGGTATCTCTTAAAAAACCCGACAACGCCATTACTCCGTCCACATTGTGTGCGCCGTCAATTATCGTTATTGGCTCTGTATTCACCACCTCAAGCCTGCAAGGCCATTTTGCCCTTTCAAGCCCTTTATATATTGCTTCTTTAGTAATATCAAAACCCAGTTTGCCAAGGGCGGATACTGCCTCTACTGCAGTTGCCGCATTTTCAGTTTGATGGTTTCCAAGAAGAGTAATCTTTAATTCTTTCAAATTCTTGTAATCAAATATCTGGGAGCTTGCACTCCTCTCTTTTGTGACAATCGCGCTCTTGTCAACAAGAATAGGTTCAACTCCCTGATTTTCAGCATGCTTCTCAAGCACGCTCAATGCATCAATATATTTTTGCGGCGCAATAACACACATGCTGCTTTTCTTTATAATGCATGCTTTCTCAAAAGCTATCCTTTCTATCCTATCTCCGAGTACTTTTGTATGATCAAAACCGATCATCGTGATTACAGTCAACAATGGGTTTTGTATTACATTCGTAGCATCAAACCTTCCACCAAGACCGGTTTCCAACACTGCAATGTCACAATCATTTTTGTTAAAGTGCAGAAAGGCTACGCATGTCATTATTTCAAACATGGTAAGGCTGTTTTTCAGTTCTTTGTGTCCGGTTATTGCTTTTTTAATCTCTGCAACGCATGATGTAAACTCATTATCATCGATATCTTGACCATCAATTGAAAACCTCTCATTAATTCTCATAAGATGCGGAGAGACAAATTTGCCAACCTTCAATCCGGATGTTGTAAGTATTTCAGCTATGAAACTCACAACAGAACCTTTTCCATTTGTTCCTGCTATGTGTATATGTTTTACTTTCTCATGAGGATTGCCAAGCAAACCGAGCAGTGTTTTCATGTTTTCCAGACTCATGCTGCTTTTGTTTGCTGCAAAACTCTCACAATAGGAAAGTGCCTTAAAGTAGTCCATTAAATGCATCCTCCAAGCATACCTGGTAATGTTTAATATTTAGGTTCAATATGTGAGTATAGCACAACACCCCTTTTGCAGCAAGAAGTCAGCCCCTGCATAACGCAAGGGCTGGATTGGAGGTATCGGTACATTTTATGGAATGCATTTTTTATTTGCATTTTCTTTTACATTTATCGGGAGGTAAAACATCCAAGGCTCTCATCATGTCATAGTCTTCATGCTCCAGTATGTGACAATGGTATACATATCTGCCGGTATACGGAGCAAATTTCATTATCAATCTTGTTATGAATCCAGGGGGAGTAGCAATTGTGTCCTTCCAACCTGCTTCCTGAGGCTCGGGAGGCACGGGGCTTCCTGTAAACCTTATCTGTCCATTTCTGTTGTACGCATCCACATCAAAGGGTATGCGGTCAAGCACCTGGAATTGAATAAGGTGGATGTGAATGGGGTGGACTGCAGGTCCTGCGTTGAATATTCTCCATATTTCCACTTCATCAAGGATTGGAGTTTCCGTTATCCTGTCAATAAACCCTCTGTTGCTGAGCAGGAATTTAAGGCGGCCATATTTGTCAAATGATGCATCGAGTGATATATCTCGGACTACCTTCGCATCGCACTCCTTATACTTTTCTATATAGCTTAGGAATGGTGGGATAATGGTATCGTCATCACTCGTCCTTCTTACCACCCTGAACTCCATTACCAGGCCTGTTGTGTTAGGATCAGGGGGAGCACCAAAATCGAAAGGAGTTCTAGCGGTGTTCCTCAGTACAATTTTTTTACCAGCTTCAATTCGCGAGAAGTCCATAATAACGTCGGCTCTTTCCGATGGGCCTATAACCAACTCATTTATTCTTACAGGTGTCTGCAAGAGTCCTCCATCGGAACCTATTTGGATAAATGGAATGTTTTCATCAAGGAGCAGTCTGTAAAATCTTTGGTTGGATGCATTTAGAATCCTGAACCTGTATTTCTTCTGTTCCACTTCCAGATGCGGCCATACCTTTCCATTTACCGTTATGAAGTCTCCTGAAAACCCTGGAACAACCGATGGGTTTGGAAAATCAGGCGGAGGATCTTCAAGGGGTGTTGATGGATAAAACATTGTTCCGTCTTCATTGAAGGATCTGTCCTGAATAACCAGAGGAATTTCATATGTTCCCGCTGGCAGGCCCAATGCCTCTTCCTGCTCGTCACGAATAATATACAATCCTGCAAGGCCAGCATAAACATTTAATCTTGTAATTCCAATTGCATGGTCGTGATACCACAACGTGGTGGCTCTTTGATTGTTTGGATATGTATATGTTGTCTGTTTGAAGCATGGTCCTATCTGCTCACAATCGTTTGTGTACCAGGCTTCCGGATACCCATCACTGTCCGCTTCCACTTCTGCACCATGTAGATGCACCACTGTTCTGACTTCAGGCATGCCGTCATGGCAAGCATGCAGCGTATGGTCTATGGGCAGAAAGTGTTTATCAGGAAGTTTGTTAATCCAGTTTACTACTACAGTCTCACCTCTTCTTGCTTCTATTGTGGGACCAGGCACTTCGCCTTCATATCCCCAAGCGGGGGTTGGCGGAAGCTCGGAGTGAAACTGATGCACGGTAGGTTTCATAACAACCTCGTAATATGTTGTGCCGCATTCTCTTTTTACTGGTTGCAATACTCTTGGAGTTGGCAGTGGATCTACAAATGGGGTTAAGGTCAATACTATCAGCCTCCTATAAGCCTTTGCTATATGATATTAAGGATGATACTAATAAGTGCATATTTTTTCTTTGATTGCCTGGACCTTTTGGCTACGGACCAAACGGTTGTAAGCAAATGGTTGTTAATTGTTCTATTGGTTGCTCGGTACATTTTGGTATATAGGCTTTGTGATTTAATCACTTTATTTTTTTGTAATTGGTGGTACAATACTGTATCTTATTTTTTTGGGAGTGGTTTTTATGGGATCAGGCAAGAAAACATTATTTAAAACAATATTTGCGATAGTTATATTCGGTGTGTTCATAACCACCGCATACTTTGCGTATGGCTTCCTCTCGGAACGGTTTGGTCCTAAACCATTTTCATTACAACAAAACGGGGAAACAAACCATAAGACAAGCCCCGCTCCATCCGGAGCAGAAGACATTGAAGATGAGGATAGAATGAAGGCTCCTGATTTTTATGTTTACAACGACAAGGGCGAGAAGGTAGACTTTTCTGATTTTATAGGGAAACCGGTAATAATCAACTTTTGGACAACATGGTGTCCATACTGTGTTGATGAAATGGCTGATTTCAATGAAGCTTACATGAAGTACAAGGATGATGTGCATTTCCTTATGGTCAATCAGACCGACGGTGTCCGCGAGACCAAAAAAGCTGCAGAAGATTTTGTTGAGAAGGAAGGTTTTAAATTTCCGATATATTTTGATTTGGATTTTAGCGCCTCCTATGTATATGGGATTCAGTACCTTCCGACAACGGTCTTTGTTGACTCTGAAGGGTTCTTCCATACCGGATATGCAGGACCAATAAACAAAAGTACTTTGGAAAAACATATTAATGAGCTACTAAATTAACCAAAATCCACATATAGGTATTCATAACAACGGCGGTTATGAATACCTATATTATATATAGACAACCATTATGGAGGCACATCATGAGAATAGCGCTCATTAGAAAGAAAACTGTCAAAAGACTTCTCGTATTTCTTGCTTTGCTAATTGTCTTTTCCACTTTTGGTTATATGTACTTTAATGGCATACTTCGACTTAGCAATCCAAGCAAGAAAAAGTACCCAGTAAGAGGCGTGGATGTCTCTCATTATCAAGGCGATATAGATTGGGATACTCTGGCCAATCAGGGTATTGATTTTGCGTTTATTAAGGCTACAGAAGGAAGCTCCCATGTGGATAAAAACTTTGCAAAAAACTGGGAGAAAGCAAGTCAGGCAGACATCGTCATTGGAGCGTATCATTTTTTCAGCTTGGAAAGCAGTGGTCTTACACAGGCAGAAAATTTCATAAAGACTGTGCCAAAAGCACAAGGCACATTGCCTCCTGCAGTGGATGTGGAGTTTTATGGAGCATTCTCAAAGAATCCGCCTGATGCAGCTACTGTTAGGCTGGAACTTGAAAAGTTTATCAATGCCGTTGAGGCGCATTATGGCAAAAAGGTGGTTATTTATACAACCCAGACTGTCTACAGCCTTTACATAGAAAACTATTTTTACGATAACCCATTATGGATAAG
>DUPL01000081.1 GCA_012838385.1 Clostridiaceae bacterium | reverse complement strand
TTATTTTAGCCAGCAAAAGCCCGAGAAGAATTGAACTGTTTAAAAAACTAAATCTACCTTTTTCATGCATTACGCCGGACATAGATGAAGCAATGGATTTATCCTGCGGCCTTGAAAATGCGGTTGCCAAGCTTGCTTTCAGAAAAGCTAATTCCATTATTGAGAAGCATCATAACACCATTGTTATCGGCGCAGATACAATTGTAACACTGGAAAATTTCATCCTGGGAAAACCGAGAGACAAACAGGATGCCTTCAACATGCTCATGCAACTGTCAGGAAAAACACACAAGGTAATGACAGGGGTATGCATATTGACAGATAATAGGATGGAATCCTTCTGTGATACCTCCGAGGTCACTTTCTACCACTTGACAGACAATGAGATTAAAAAATACATTGCAACAGGCGAACCCATGGACAAGGCAGGTGCGTACGGCATCCAGGGTCAGGGCGCCCTGCTTGTAAAACACATTAACGGAGACTTTTACTCCATCATGGGTCTTCCAATTGCAAGAATAAACCAAATCCTGAAATCCTATACTATTGATTAAATGTTACTTTCTCCACATCATACATGGATGAAAGTACAATCCAATTTGCTGCATTGAAACTGTTTATAGTCCAGTAGCTCACACCACCAAGACCATACTCATCAACCAGCCTTAATCTTGCCTGTATGCTTCTTGCATCGTCAAACCACACTTCATGTCTCCTGCCCTGCGAATCCGTGTAGTTAAAGAATGGAGCCATCGCAACCGGATCAAATTTTATCTCCGACCCTGTATTCATAGCCAGATTTGCCGCAGCAACATTTGACAAAGATCTTGCTGCAGTTCCTTCTACATAAGGCAGTGTCCAGTCATATCCATAATTGGGCATGCCCATTAGTATTTTCTCAGGAGGAATAACAGTTACCGCATAATCCAGCACTCTCCTAACCTGGTCAATTGGAGCAACAGCCATGGGCGCGCTGTAGGTATAACCCCATTCATATGTCATTAGAATAATATGATCTGCATACTGACCATGGAATTCATAGTCGTGCGCCTCATATAACAGACCTGGTTGATCGCCACTTATCTTGGGCGCCAGAGCAGTAGAAACCGTATATCCCAAAGGATGTAATGTTTCTGTCATTCTTCTTAAGAAATTGTTGTAATCCTGCCTGTTCTCCGGATATATGTATTCAAAATCAATATCAAGACCGTAATATCCCGTACTAAGCTCATTTATGACATTTTGAACCAGATTATCCTGCACCGTCATATCAGTCAATATTGTTCTTGCAAGGTCGCTGTCAAAACTTTCACCTTCGGCAATATTAGTAATTACCAACAATGGCCCAACTGACTGCCCCCTTGCTGCAGATATCAAGGGTGTATCATTAATAGGAGCCAAACTTCCATCAGGTCGTACCTCGTGACTGAATATGCTGAGATACGTAAGATAAGGCAATGTATTATTCAGCGTAGTTGTATTTATATTTGTAAATGCATATCCGTTAACTTCTATTGTACCGAGCTTCTGCTGTCCAACCGGGATAATAATTATCTGTCCCGGCCTTATCTGCGCAGGATTATCAATATTCGGATTTGCATCCAAAATACTCTCAACAGAAACACCATACAATCTTGAAATTCGATACAATGACTGCCCTGGTGTTACTGTATGTCTGATATTCTCTGTTCTAATGACTAATGCCTGGCCTATCATTATCAAGCCAGGATTTTCAAGTTGGTTATCATCAATTATTCTCTGAACAGGAACTCCATACCTTCTGGATATTGAAAAAACACTGTCTCCTCGCTGCACTACATGAATTATCATACACATCATCTCTCCACCGTACTTACTTGTATTTTATGCATCCCTTTTTATTTCTGTGAAATGCATATTCTTTTTAACGTCAGACAAAATATATCAAAGGAGTGATAGATTATGAAAAGAAAATCAAAAGGACGCCCTATTGAAAATCATAATAATGCATCTTGGGCCAACATTGAAAAAACAAAGAAAAACTCAGGTGTAACAATACCATCGGAAGAACAGGTTTTAAATGCAAAACAGTACGCTGATGATAATGAGAAATAGAAATAGAGCTGTCACAAAAACGTGACAGCTCTATTTTACTTACTTCAACTTTTTATACCTTGCCAATCTCTCACTTGCATACTTTTCAGATAGCTCATACAAATTCTTTGACGCTTCAGGAAAAACATTTGCCAGCTGCGTATACCGTATTTCACTTTGCAAAAAGTCCTGATAAGATTCTTTCGGATCTCTTGAATCCAGCACGAATGGATTTTTGCCTTCCTCTTTGAGCCTTGGGTCATATCTGTATAGGTGCCAATATCCTGCATCCACGGCTTTCTTTTCCTGCCTTATGGACGTACCCATTCCCGTCCTTATTCCATGACTTATGCACGGCGCATACGCTATAATCAGCGATGGCCCTTTATAGCTTTCTGCTTCCAAAATGGCTTTTAATGTGTGGTTCATGTTGGCACCCATCGAAATCTGTGCCACATACACATCGCTATATGATATTGCCATAAGTCCCAGGTCTTTCTTCCGTGTCTTTTTACCTCCAGCGGCAAATTTAGCCACAGCAGAAGCAGGTGTCGCCTTAGATGCCTGACCACCAGTATTTGAGTATATCTCAGTATCCAAAACCAAGATATTTACATCCGCTCCAGATGCAAGTATATGATCAAGTCCACCATATCCAATATCATATGCCCAACCATCGCCACCAATAATCCATACAGATTTTTTCGCTAGATAATCCTCATCCTTCTTGATTTCAGCAACAAGCCTATTCTCCAGAACCTTGGGATTATTCGCAAAATAATCTTTTATCTTCCCGGCAATTGTCAGCGTAGCTGTTCCGTCATCCCTATTCTCTATCCATTCTTCAAACAAAACCCTCAAATCTCTAGGAATGTTTTCCTGCTTCACTGTTTCCATAAGTCTGTATAATCTTTCTCTCTTTTGTGCTACCGCAAGATACATTCCAAAGCCAAACTCGGCATTGTCCTCAAACAGAGAGTTTGCCCATGCCGGACCTCTGCCTTCAGAATCTTTGGAGTACGCCATCGAAGGAGCGCTTGCTCCCCAAATGGACGAACATCCTGTTGCGTTGGCTATCAACATGCGATTCCCAAACAACTGTGTTACCAAACGTACATATGGCGTTTCTCCACAGCCAGGACATGCGCCACTAAACTCAAGATATGGCACCAAATACTGACTGCCTTTTATTGTATTGACAGGGAAGATTGGTTCTTTCGGTTTTACAGTCATAGCATATTCCCAATTCGCAGAATACTCCTCCAGTAAAGCTTCCATCGGTTTCATTACAAGAGCCTTGTCCTTTGGAGGACATATGTCCGCACAATTTCCACATCCTGTGCAGTCAAGAGGGCTTACTTGAACTCTGAGATAATATTTGGAGCCCTTGGAATCAACATCACGGGTTTTGAAAGACATGGGAGCTTTCTTTTTTTCCTCATCATCGAGCAAGAACAAACGAATGGTTGCGTGAGGACAAACAAATGAACACATGCCGCACTCAATACAATTCTCCTTTATCCATTGAGGTATTTGCACCGCAATGCCACGTTTTTCATACTTTGTTGTTCCAGAAGGAAATGAGCCGTCCTCCATTCCCAAAAAAGCACTGACAGGCAACTCGTCACCTTCATGTCGTGCCATTGGAATTTGTATTTTATCCACAAAATCATTACCAAACTTAAACTCTCTCTTCTTGACATCAATATTTCTCCAGGATTCAGGCACATTAACCTTAATCAATTTCTCCAAAGCTCTATCGACTGCCATATAGTTCATCTCAACAATTTTCTTGCCCTTCCTGCCATACGCTTGCTCAATTGATTCTTTTAACATTTTTACTGCATCTTCTATCGGGATAATGTTTATGAGCTTGAAAAAAATTGTTTGCATTATCATATTTATTCTGTTTCCAAGTCCGATTTCTCCAGCTATGCTCATAGCATCGATGATGTAGAAGGAGATGTTTTTTTCTGCAATTTCCCTCTTCATACTGTCAGGAAGTAATTTGTCAAGTTCTTCTTCCTTCCAATCACAGTTTAGAACAAATATGCCGTTTTCCTTTATACCTTTAAGCACATCCATATGATTTACAAACGACTTGTTATGGCATGCAATATAATCTGCCGAGTATACCAAATATGGTGATTTAATAGGTTCCTTGGAGAACCTTAGATGTGATACAGTGCTGCCACCTGACTTTTTGCTATCATATGAGAAGTACGCCTGAACATGATAGTCCGTGTTGTCACCAATTATCTGAATCGCCTGTTTGTTGGCACCTACCGTTCCATCGGAACCAAGACCCCAGAATTTACAGCTTATGCTCGGAGAATCAATTAATACTGTAGATTCAGGTAATGAAAGATTGGTTACATCATCCACAATACCAATTGTGAAATTATCTTTCGGATTATCATTTGCAAGATTTTCAAAAACACTGATTATCTGCGAAGGCCTGGTGTCCTTTGAACCAAGTCCATAACGACCACCAACAACAGTCGGTGTTCTGTCACTGTTGCTAAAAGCCTTGACTACATCAAGATACAGCGGTTCACCAGTTGCACCGGGTTCTTTCGTTCTATCCAAAACGGCAATCTTCTGCACGCTTGATGGTATTTCTGCCAAGAAAATATTTTTAGCAAAAGGTCTGTACAAATGTACTTTTACAGCACCTACTTTTTCTCCTTTTGAAATCAAATAATCTACTGTTTCCTCTATAGTATCGCATACGGAACCCATAGCAACTATTACCCTATCCGCATCCTGCACTCCATAATATTCGTATGGCTTGTACTGCCTGCCTGTAACTGTTGCAAACTTGTTCATATATTCAAACACAACATCTGGAACTGCGTCAAAATATTTATTCTGTACTTCCCTGCCTTGGAAATATATATCAGGGTTCTGGGCAGTACCTCTAATAACAGGATGTTCAGAATTCAAACCACGACTTTTAAATCGATCAATGTGTTCGTAGTCTATTAGTTTATTTATATCGTCACTCTCAAGGACCGATACCCGTTTATACTCGTGGGAAGTTCTGAATCCATCAAAAAAGTGAATTACCGGCAAACTTGCTTTAAGAGCTGTTAAGTGTGAGATAACTCCTAAATCCATTACCTCCTGTACGTTTGACGAGCATAGCAGGATTGCTCCAGTCTGTCTGCAAGCCATTACGTCTTGGTGATCTCCAAATATAGATAAGGCATGGGTAGCTAAAGCTCGTGCAGAAACATGCAGCACACCCGGCAACAACTCTCCCACCATTTTATATATATTGGGGATCATCAACAGCAAACCCTGGGATGCTGTATATGTGGTAGTCAACGCTCCTGAAGTCAAAGCACCATGCATTGCTCCAGCTGCTCCTGCCTCGGATTGCATTTCCACAACTCTTACAGGCTGACCAAATATATTCTTCTTTCCTTTTGCAGCCCATTCATCAACCTGCTCCGCCATCGGTGATGATGGTGTTATTGGATAAATTGTTGCTATTTCGGTAAAATAGTATGATGCATAAGCAGCAGCATTGTTACCGTCTATAGTTTCAAGTCTCATAAATCCACCTCTTTTACTTTTATAGAACTATTCTGAGCTTGAAATAAAAAAATATACATAAAACACCTTAAAGCAGGCTTTTTATGTATATTCGCAAAATTGACAGCTATCTAAATCTTACCTATAATATATATGTCGTTTTAATTGCAACAACGTTATGTAAAATTAATGAGATTTGAACAATGTATTACATATGTTTTTAGTTGGGAGACAGAACTGCCATGATTATTAATTTCAGTATTGTAAAATCCACTACGCCTTTATCATTAGAATCAGAAATGGTACATTGGCTAACCCACAGCCACAATGAGTACGAGCTGAACCTTTACATTAATGTTAAAGCTACTATTTTCATCAATGAAACAGGTTATTTTATTAATGACAATGACATACTATTTATTCCAGCCAATGTCGAACATAGCATATACCTTTCAAATAATCCAAAAAACACAAAGTACTCAAGAATTGTAATCAATTTCAATAACAACTTTATCAGATGGATGTCACAGGTATTGCCTATTTGGGAATATATTGATATTCTACGCAAGCAATCATCTTACAAGATATCCCTTAAGTTTGAAGATTATCTTCACGTATCCGATTTGTTTAACAAAATATTGGAAAATTATCAGTTAAAAAACGGTTCTGAAGTAGTAATTCATTTATATTATCTGTTAAAATTTCTTGCAAATAACAAGAATCACGTGAATCCTGACAGTAAAGTTTATGAAATTAGTAGATACTTGGATGAAAACTACAAGGAAGACATTACATTACAAAAACTATCTGAATTGTTCTACCTGAATCCAAGCTACATATCCAGGTTGTTTAGAAAGCAAACAGGACTCACCATTGTGCAGTATCTTCAATTTAAGAGGATTTTAGATGCGCATAATGCAATTACTTATAGGGGGACAGATATATCTACAGCGTGTTATGAATCAGGCTTTGGAAGCATTCAGCACTTTTACAGGATATATAAGAGATTGATGGGGCATTCACCCAAAGCCGCAAAAAAACTTAAAGAAGAAAATGATAACTCGAATGATGATTTGTGATACATAAAAGTAACTGACAATAGAAATAGAAGAGGCGTCGTATTATACGATCGCCTCTTCTATTAAATCAAATTATGAAAGTGGTTGAATTATATTACTTCCGCCTGCCAGGGAGACTCTGTTCTTTCTTCCCAGAGTATTCCCTTCAATAATTACTGCATGCAACTCCCCGGATACTACTTCTTTCAAAGTTACATTAAGCGAGTAACCTTTTGTTTCATTAAATATATTGGATGTAATGATAAGGCTAATAGCATCTTTAGAATATACACCAGCTTTGCTATGGTCGCCAAAGTAATTGTCTTTTATTACAAAATTCTTAATTCTAATGTCGTTGTAAAAGCCATAATTTCCAGTTTCAAAAATATTGTTACTTATGAATACTGAAGAAATATGAGGATATTTAACAATATTGTCCATAAAGTCCTTGTTCTCAACCTTTATGCCAGCTTCGGCTGCCGATATCTTGTTATTGCTTATATAAACACCACCTGGTCCGTATCCGTGACACCTTAATATTATCGCACTCCCAGAACAGCCGGACATGGTGTTCCCTGCAATGTCCAAATGCAAAATCTCGTTGATTATTATCTGGCTGCTTCCTGTGTTGGTAAATACATTGCCATTGACCTTCAATCCTTCAGGTCTTGCTGCATTTGGATCGGATCTGTCTACAATCATTATGCCCCTGCCAACTCCTGTTATCTCGCTATCAATAATATAGCTGTTTATGGAAGTATTACCTATCTCGGTATAATAGATGGCCAAAGCTTCAGGATTCTTTGTTTCAAAACGGCATCTGCTTACTCTGCAATCCGAGCCCAAAAAGACCAAAAGGGGCGAATCATTTGATTCATGAGCGGTAAAGGTGCAGTTGTATGCATAAATAAACAATGAATTGATGCAGCTGCCTTTAGAACCCTTGTGTTCAAATTCCATATCCGATATATAAAAATTGTACTTCAAATCCGTCTTTAAAATATCTCCTTGCAGGCTTTCTGCACCAATGATTTTTGTACCTTCTTCTCCCTTGAATTTTAATACCCTTGAATCGTCTTTTTCAATATTAATTGTGCTGGTTATGAGATATGTGCCAGACGGGAAAAAGACGGTTCCGTTGTTTTTCAGTGCTTGCTCCAATGCTTTGTTAATTCCATCGGCATCATCATTTTTACCATCCCCAACAGCACCAAAATCTTTCACATTGAAAAAGTTCGTTTCCAATTCATGAACAGGCTTTTTTGCAATATTGCTGAAAACCATCCCCAGAACGGACAATAGAATGACAATAATGACTATACCACTTATATAGTAAAACCCTCGTTTTTTCATGTCAGCCCTATTCCTTTCAATCAAAAACTACTTTTAAATCTTCATATTTTTCCCAATTCGGAATATTCGACGGCCTTCCGCGGTT
>DUPL01000080.1 GCA_012838385.1 Clostridiaceae bacterium | reverse complement strand
GCAAGCGGCTTAACAGCCTCACTCATCATATCCATACCAAAAATCAATACAGAAAATCCTAAAAGAATCAATCCGGTATGTTTCTTTTTCTTTTCATTAATGAAACAGTACATAATACAGCCGATTAATGCAAGAATTGGTGTAAAGGATGTAGGTTTAAGAATCTGTACAAACCATGCATCGCCTTCAATTCCAATTAACGACAAAAGCCATGTTGTTGCTGTTGTACCTATGTTGGCACCCATTATGACATTTATGGCTTGCCTCAACACCATTATTCCAGAGTTTACAAATCCAACTACCATAACAGTTGTGGCTGATGAACTCTGGATGATAGCCGTAACTATTAAGCCCAACAGAAAACCTTTGTATTTGTTTGTGGTTAGTTTGCTTAGAACATTTTTTAGCTGGTTGCCGGCACGTCGTTCCAAGGCTTCACCCATCAAAGTCATGCCGAATAAGAAGATTGCTAGTCCACCAATTAGATTGATAATGTTGAATATTGATATTCCTTCCATACCATGTCTCCTTCATATATATTTGTGCAATGATTTTAAACACAAACAAGTTTACTATATATTTAATCCAATTCAATGTCAATTTTAATATTATACTTTTGAGCATTTACACTAATTTTACATGATAATTTGACATCTTGCATTTGACATTCAATTATGATATATTCAACCTAATAAAGAAAGAACGAATCTGGCCATTAATAATATCAATCTTTTAAGGAGTGTGCCAAAATGATATATGACGGCTTTAATGTTTCACTAGATAGAAATTCGGTTATCACTATGAAGGCTATACCAGGCCATTTTACTACAAACCATTTTCATATGACTCATTATCTCGATCTTGAGAAAATGAAGAAAAATGCACTGATTGCAAGAGATGTAGCAGTCGAACTTGCCAAGCCCTATCTTTCCACAACAATTGTTGATACGATTATTTGTCTTGAAGGTACGGAAGTTATAGGGGCATATCTTGCAGAAGAACTAATGAAAGATGGAAGAAACGTAGTAAATTCTGGTAAAGAGATTTATGTGGTTACTCCCATCAGCAATGTCAACAAGAATCTGATGTTCCAAAGCAACATGCAAAAGCAAATCTCCAGCAAAAATATAATAGTTTTGCTTTCATCAGTTTCAAGTGGAATAACAATGAATAGTGCCCTTGAGTGTCTAACCTATTACGGAGGAAATCTTGTTGGTGTATCCGCATTGTATGACGCTCTTCCCGGTCAGCATACCCATGTAGTAAACTCCTTATTTACAAGTAATGACATACCGGGTTACAAGCTGTATCAGCCAAGCGAATGCCCTTTATGCAAACATGGCAGAAAGCTGGATGCGATTATAGTACATGACGGATATATAACCATTTGATATAAAATCCTGAATTTCCGTTTATGGAAGTTCAGGATTTTTACAACGATTAAAGCGTAAGCTTCTTTATAGGTTTGAATCCCTTCGTCTTTAAAAACTCCATGTTATGCATAAAATTTTTCAGTGCATCGGAGGGATCAATCCTGTCCAGATTCAACATATCAAAAATTCCTCTGTTGAACTTTATTGACAATATGGGAACATCTTCGTAATAACCAGTAGAAGTGTTCAAGACTGTCTTCAATGCATTAACAAGAACCGTATTTGAATGAAAAATTGCAAACATGTCTCTTGCAATTCGAAAGCATAAGCTGCAAACATAGTCCTGCATAATGTCGTAATATGTGGTTTGGGTTAAATCCTTTTTTGAGATTTTGTACGTTTTGGTTAGAGAAAGAGAATGGTCTGGGACAACATCCTTCTTGATTATGACATCAATTTCTATACCATTTTTTCTAAAGTTACACCTTCTTACTTCACAGAAAGCTTCAATATCTGAAAACGGTTTAATCTCATCCAACAAGGTTGTACAAACTTGCTCATTACACTCAATAATACCATTGGCAAACCTCGCCCTGTTCTCCCACTCCTCGTATACCTTTGCATCCTCCCCCTCCGCCCACAATATATGTTGTTTCAATTTCTCCTTTTTCTTAGCCAATAAAGATGAGAAAACCTTTTCAAGAACTCCCGGTTTATATTCCTCATAGCGTAAAACCGCCTCATTCTGCAAAGGTCCCATTTCCCCCTTTTTAAAAGGCTCCTCTTCCTCAGCTATGGATTGCCAGTCAATTGGTTCCAGGCCTTCTTTGTGAAGGGATCTTATAAGGTTGATGTAATATTCATAGTTGTTTACAGCATTGATATTGCTGAGTTGCGAATAATTCCTGCCTGACTTTTCATATTTTCTCTTACTGTTTGTTGTGACATAAGAAAGTCCAGTTCCAGGTATGCCAATAGATGTTGTAACCCTGCCACTAGTGTGATATGTGCGTCTTAAACCTCTAGTGCCTGCACTTAGGCTGACACCGCTCTTTCCAAAGTTTAGCCGTACACCATCAGCAATTTTAATACTTCGTCTAAAACGCCAACCCAATATATTTACCTCCAACCATTATTATATATATCATACCACATAATGGCCGAAAATGCATCAAGGCAGGAAATCCTGCCTTGATACTCTCTTCCCTATCTAATTATAACTATCTTCTTTGCATTTGACTGAGGAGGATAGCTTTCACGTATGCCTCCAGTAAAGGTTGCAATAACTTCTCCTTCAATATCGTCCACTGTAGCTTTTGTACCATCCTCAAACACAATCTCTGTCTTATCATCAATCATAAGGTAAATAGAATCAAAAAGCTCATAGGTAGGACAGGATAGAAAAACATGGTTTTTACCTTTGCTGATTACTGTCGCTTTAAATGTGTTTTTGTCTTTTTGATCCTGTACAGCATTTACAAGAGTATCCAAAAGTTCTTTTCCTGACAATTCACACACATCGTCTTCATCAGAAAACTTCAGGTAGAGAAGTTTTGTTCCATCCACCACATACATGAGAGTATGCTCATCAACAGTACCAATATCCTTTGTCTCACCCAGCAAATCAATTATCTCCTTGTATGTCATGCCCTTTTCAATATTCAAGACATCTTCAGACAAAATCTTTTTAGTATAGGTAAGCATGTTGTAGGTACGTATTGATGCATAGATTTCTTCAGCTTTTTGATTTTCAATATTCAAGCCATAATTCTCAGCAACCTTTGTAAGAACTGCATTGGTTACAGGCTCATCAAAATTGCCGGATTTTATATCCTTGTATACTTTCTTTGTTTCAGAACGGGACAGCATTCCTTCCTGAATACCTATTTCATTCAGAAAAAGAACAGCTTCCTTGTACTCCTTAGCATCAACATACGCATACGTTGCAAAAACAATCACAAATACAAGTACAATAGATGCAGCTATGGTAAACTTCTTTTTCATTGGCAGTACCTCCTTCTTATGCCCTTGATTTATTATTCTTTCTCGAATTCTTTCTTTTTGCATAACTTTGTTCTCAATTACATTCTTAAGAAATTCCTTTTCTTTCACCTCACTCACCCTTCCCATATATTGTTCTTAACTCCCTCACAGTACGATATAACTTGTTTTTTACATTCGATACGCTAATATCAAGATCGTTTGCAATTTCCTCAATTGTCATATCGACATAATAGAATAGATAGAATATTCTTTTTACATCGTCAGTTTTTTTTGATAGATGTTCAAACACATCATCCACCATCTGCTTGTTTATTACCTCTTCCTCTATCGTATAGGTCCCAAGAGTTTCAACACCATAATCATCCACACCATTTTCATTACTAATTGCCACTCCTCTGATTCTTTCCAACAATGAGTAATGCCTGTATACTTTTGATTTAGTTACCTTGGCAATAAAGGCTTCAGGATTTTTTATGTATCCGACACCTTTATTTACAAGCGTAGAATAAACATCCGCATACACCTCCTGGACAATCTCATGAATGTCGTCAACATTGGAGCATTTTGCAGTTATATATCGTATTGTATTTTTAAAGGTCCTGTCATAAATTTCATTAAAAAAGCTGTTTATGTCCTGGTCGACCACTTTATCACCGCCTTCAATATATAAGTGTAAATCTATCATAAAAAAGTTTCATAGTCTTTACTTTATTTTATTTTTATAGGATAGTTAATCTAGATAATATAAAAAGAGGTGATTTTGGTAATGAAAAGAAAAATAGCTTTGATTCTTTTTATTCTCATTGGTATTTTTCTTTTGACTTCTTGCGGAAATACAGTCAGCACAAGTGAAGCAAAAAAATACACCACTGATTTTCTTGAAGCTATTGTAGCAAATGAATACGAAAAGGCTGAAGAGCTTCTGCATCCTGATGCAAAGGAAGATGAAGATGTTATTGAAGATTTCGTAAAACAGTTGACAGACAATAACATTATTCTTTCTGGGGACGTAACCGATTTAAAAACTACAAGCATAAATGTAGCTGCTTATACTTCGGAACACAAGGGATCATCATGCAAAATAGGAGGAACAGTGAAAGTAGGCGGAGTTACATACAATTTCATATGCCTTGTAGTAAACAACAAGGCCGGAAAAGGCATATTTGCATTCAATATCGAAAAGGATTAACAAAAATGACGCCAGCCTTAATATGGCTGACGTCATTTTTAATTATATCCCAATATATTTCTTCACATTGTAATAACATACATCCTTGACCAGCTGGATTGCTGTATCTCCACCTGGGTATTCCCCTCCTACAACGTATCGCGATACTACAGAACAAAGAATACGTCTAAAGTAATCAAAGCGTACGTATGAGGTAAAGCTTCTGCTGTCTGTCAGCATTCCTATGAAGTTACCCAAAAGACCGCTGTTTGCTGATATTGTAAGTTGTCTTTCAATACCCTGAACATGGTCGTTAAACCACCAGGCAGAACCAAGCTGCATCTTTCCGGGGATATCTTCTGAAAACGAACCAATAACTGTAGCTATCATATTATCTGCAACAGGATTCAATGAATAGAATACAATCTTGGGTAATCCCGTCTGAGTGTTTGCCCTATCCAGAATATCTACAAGCTTCTCTGCTGTTACAGCAGTTCCAATGGTATCAAAACCCGTGTCAGCTCCTATTGCCTTAAACATGTTTGTGTTCGCATTTCTAAGGGGCGACATGTGGAGCTGCATGGTAATGTCATGCTTTTTATACAATCCAATAAAGAATAAAAGCATGTAATCCACATATGCATCCATTTCATTTTGATCAAGTTGCATGCCTTTCATCTTTTTATCAAAAGCATTTTTTGCTTCTTCGTAAGTCCCTTGGACTTTTGGGAACTTGGATATTGCATGATCGGACACTTTGCAACCTGCATCGATAAAATAACGCAGTCTGTCTTCTGAAATCTTCAACAATGAATCAAAGGAATCTGCTCCAAGCTTTCCAATGTACTCAACAAAGTCATCCTTCTCAATATACATTATTCTGTCGGGTCTGTATGTTGGACGCACCTTGGTTTTGTAATCCTTAAGCTTCTTATGGTACTCCAAATCATCAATCGGGTCATCCGTGGTGCATACAACCTCGACATTAAAAAGCTCAAGCATTTTTGAAGGACTATACCCCTTTTCTTTTATTACCTTGTTTGCCTCCTGCCAGACTTCTTCAGCATTGTCAGCACTTAAAGGATCGCTAATGCCAAATACAGTCTTTAGCTCCATATGCGCCCATTGATATATAGGGCTGCCTGGAAGCTTTGGCAATATTGAGGCAAAAGCTATAAACTTGTCATGCATGCTTGCGTTTCCGGTTACAAGTTCTTCATTGATTCCGCACTGTCTCATGGCACGCCACTTGTAATGGTCGCCGCCCAACCACATTTCGCCTATGTTGTCAAATTGTTTGTCCTCAAAAATGTCTTTTGCTGACATGTGGCAATGATAATCGTATATGGGCAGTTCTTTTACAGCATTATACAATTCCACTGCCACTTCATTTTCCAAAAAAACATCATCTCCGTAAAATTCTTTCATAAGTCACCTACTTCATTGTTATTTTATTTTGTCAGGCTCACTGTAAGTGTGTCCTTTTGTATCCACCGTAACCTTTTTTATAACCACAGGGTCAACTGGTCTTTCTTTATTTGTCGCTACAGTACTAATATCAAAAACAACATCCATGCCACTAATTACTTTTCCAAACGCAGCATAATCTCCATCGAGAGATGAATGGTCTGCAAGCATTATAAAAAACTGGGAGCCGGCAGAATTGTTTGAGGTTGGTCTTCTGGCCATGGATATTACTCCCTGGGTGTGTTTTAGATTGTTTTTATTATATCCGTTTGACTTGAATTCTCCTTTTATTGTATATCCCGGACCTCCGGTACCATCACCATTTGGATCTCCTCCCTGGATTACAAAACCAGGTACAATTCTGTGAATTGTCAGACCGTCATAAAAACCGTTTTCGATTAAGTGAATAAAGTTCTTGACTGTATTTGGAGCCACCTGTGGATAAAGTTCGATTTCCACAACTCCAAATTCTTCAAACTCCATAGTAACAATAGGGTTTTCAACATTTGAATAATCCTCTTCTTTTTTGCAGCCTGTTATGGCAAATACAATACCAAAAACCAACAAAAAACCAATTACATTTCTAACTATTCTATTCATGTCAATCCTCCTGAATATTGTAGTAATTTATCAAACAGCCCGAAAGCAAAATTTCTCTTTCATTATCTGACAAATCATTTAGACAAAGATTGATGTCTCTAACTCCATCAATGCCGTATACTTTGGCATTTACTTGCTCACTTCCGTCCTCTACAGCCTTCCTGATACCTTTAATAAATATTCTGTCACCTACATTGAACTCAACATGTTCTCCGTTCAATGTAGTAAAAGGCAGAATTCCCCAGTTGATAAGGTTGCTTCTATATCTCTTTGTTGCATAAGCACATGCTATATTCGCATATCCACCAAGCACTTTCTGGCAAGATGCAGCTTGCTCTCTAGCAGAACCATCTCCAGGCTTTACGGCATATACTACACTGCCTATTTGAGTAACAGGAGCAAGTTCCTTTGCATCGCCTATACCACTAAATACAGCATCAAGCTTGTCATATTCACTATTAAGTCTTGCCTTTTCCAAAGCTTGAATCTGCTTTGCTCTTCCTACATAGTTTGGATCTTTTCTCGATAGAGTAAACTCTGCAAGTCTCAATGGATTTGAACGGAATGATGAGGTTTCACCACTGGGAATGAGTTCATCGGTGGTTGTAACAGGGTCAGTTATAACCGAGGCAACCTCAAGTAGAATATTCTCGCCAAGCTCCTGCATATTTGGCCAGTCAGCAATATTCGGACCAAACCTAAGTTCATGTTCCGGCATGGGCTTGCCAAAGCCATTGTACACCCTGTTTTCATAAACCATATTATTGAATTTATACTCATATTCCTTTTCTTCAGTACAAACCTCCGTTGCAGGAGTCAATACACCTCCATT
>DUPL01000079.1 GCA_012838385.1 Clostridiaceae bacterium | reverse complement strand
ATCCGTAAACAAATCAGCACCCACTTCAAAGTGAAAATTAATATCCTTATCTTTTGCATTTTCTATGATAAAGGATAATATTTTGTATGCCCTGTCATTGTCGCAGTTGAAGGTCCTGTCCACAAACTTGACCTGTTTTACCCCAGATTTAATAAAAAAGGACAAGTCATTAAAAACCCTGTCAAGGTCCAGATATCTGACTCCCCTTTCAACAGAGCTCAAACAATATGCACAGCTGTAAGGACAGCCGCGTGAAGATTCATAATATATTATCCTGTTGTCAAACCTGCTTATATTTTCCTCGTTGTATATAAAAGGGATGCTTGCAAGATCCTTTATTCTTCCTGTAGCAACCTTCTTTCCATCAACTTGAAACTCAAAAGGAAGTTTGACATTCTCTTTTTTAACAAGGGAAACCATAAGAGCGTAAAAAGCCCTCTCACCTTCTCCCTGAACCACATAATCATAAACAAGGCTGGTATGCTCCGTGCCATAACCAACCTCGGGACCTCCTATGATTATTATACATTCAGGGTTTACCTTTTTTATATCCTGCGTCAGCCTCGATACATATGCCACATTCCAGATGTACACCGAGAAACCAATAACATCGTATTTATTTGTCAATATATCGTAAAGTACATTTTCATAAACATCATTTACAGTATACTCCTTTATAACTATTTCACCTATATCAAAACCATACGTTTTCTCAAATTCCCTTGCCTGAGTATAGATGGACCATACAGCAGGGTTTGAGTGTACATATTTTGAGTTGACAGCACAAAGCAGCGTTCTCAATAAAACAACCTCCAAAAAACTATACTACAATTGCAAATTCAATCCACCCATGTCATTCAGCATGGCATTTCTGTGCATCTTCCTGTATTTGTACGGGGTGGTGCCAATTTTTTGCTTGAACACCCTGTTGAAGTATGCAACATTGTCATAACCCACCTTTCCAGGTATGTCGCTAATCCTCATATTCGTTGTTGCAAGCAGATGACATGCTTCCTTCAACCTGGTAGTCTGCAAGATATTTACAAACGACATCCCGGTAAGTCTCTTTATATATTTACTGAAATACGGCTCAGAATAATTAAAATGCCTTGCCACATCCGACAAAGTGACACATGCATGATTCCTCTGTATATACTCAAGAATACTGTGTATTACTTCATTCTTCTCAGAAACCTCATCGTCGTAATCTTCCAGGTTTGCAAGGTAATTGAATATCGCTATAACCAAAGCTTTCTTGACAGGAAAACTGTTTCTTCCCTTGAAGGATTCTGAAATCAAAACAGCAAGAAGATTCCTAAGCGGAGCGTTATGAAGCGCATGAAACATAAGAAACTTCTTTTCTCCCAATGGATGCATGTACAGATTCTGTTTAATAAATTTGATGAGCATGCTTCCTTTGGTTATCTCATTTAAAAAGTTTTCGTCAAACAGTGACTTTTTCATTATTATGTTGATAACAACGCTGTCATCGCCCACCCAGAGCTTGTGAAATACATTTGGAGGAATCAGGCATATGTCCCCATCCGACATCTTGTAAAGCTTGTTCTCGATTGTGTTGTCGGCCTTTCCTTTCAAAACGTAGATCATCTCAAAAAAAGTATGGTCATGAGCTAAATCAGGACTGTATCTTGTATGCTTCCTGATAGTTATGTCATGCTTGTACCTATCAGCGAACAAGGTTCTTACCTTCAGCTCCCCCAGATCCTCCTCGAAAACTTCCGCAAGAAGATACTGTCTCAAGTCGCCTGTCATTTTCAGCACTTTTTGAAGTTTTTCCTTATCGTGCCTGACTTCGTGATATGCCTTGTAAAATTTTTCAATTTCATCATATTCAATAAGATACTCGAAAGTGTCCGGCGGAGATGTATGAATCATTCCAAAATCCTCTCTGTATTTTTATATATTATATCCTCCATGAAGAATATATTCAACCGGACAAAAGCAGGATGACTCTCACCACCCTGGAATCTCTTTTGTCTGCACCAATCCTTTGAATCCACCTTCCCTTTTAACATCCGCTTCAGCCGTTGAACGTTTCAGCTCAATTATGAACAGCCCCTTGTCCACCGTGTTCTTATATATCTTCTCCATGTCGTTGTAATGGGGTTGGGAAAGATTTATTCCGTAAAGCTTAGGTATGGTACTCATGTATTCTATGTAATGATCGCCTTTTCCACAGAAGTGTACAATTCCTCCGTCATAATAGTCAAGGATTTTTGCATCATAAGGCATTGCAAACTCCTTGTAAAACTCCCCGGATATATTCATTGCACTGTCATTTCTAAGAAGAACCTTTCCCTTGAACATACAGGTCCAGTGAGCGTTGATGTTATCTTCGTAATGGTACATTTCAAACCACTTGTCCATAAACCTTATATACGTGTCCGTTATTAGTGACAGCATATCATGAACCAACTCTTCATCATCATACATTGCATAAAACATCCCGCCTCCCCATAGAAGCTCGCATATATCAAGAGGTCCTTGCAAGTCAGGATGATAGACATGCACGTACTTGGATATCTTGGGATAGTCCTTCATAACTTCCTTGTATACTTCTCCCATCTCAAACACTTTATGTCCGAACCCGCTTTTTAAATCAGGCACTCCTTTTTCAACTATCTCCCTGATTTTCATAGTATCATTGATTGCACGCGTAGTCGGAAGTGTTTTCATTTCATATGGCATGACAAATACTTCTGCTCCAAACAGCGATGACAAAATACCGGTTCCGTAGTTTGCACGAACACAAAGCACATTGTATGGAGTTCCAAGATTCAATGAGACATTGTTAAACTCATACTGAAGCATTAGATCATGGTCGTTTATCGCATCATTAATATTCACTCCCAGAATATCCATCTTCGGTTTTGAGACCTTTTTTCTTCTCGGGTAGAAAATCTCATCCTTGCATTGACCGTTATAGAATTTACGCCACTGGTTTAAAAAATCTTCCTCAACCTCCACATCGATTCTCTCCTCGATGTCATTCAAAAGCCTTCTTGTGTAATCGCTTATCTTCATTCTTTCACCTCAAATAACTACTTGCGTTAAATTCTAGTACACATTTTAAACAATATCAACACACACCACAAAAAAAGTATGTATTTTGGATAATTTGCTTACTATATTTCACTCTCTCAATGAAGTATAATATCAAAAAAAGTATAAGGGAGAGCGTGATGACAAGAAAAACAGTGAACAACATCGTAGCCATCGATGACTTTGGGCGAACCATCGGCCCAATAAACGGAGTCAAAAAGGACAAATACGTCGGACTCTTTTACTTTGCATGGCACGGGCAGTTCGGCACTCAAAGAAAAGTTTATGATGTGACTAAAATCATGAGGGACCACCCCGACCAGCTTTTCACCACCGACGAAAACAGCCCCATTGCCCCATTGTACAACAACTACTACTTTAACGAACCACTGTACGGATACTACAACGCAGCAGATCCGTACGTTATTAGAAAACATATTGAGCTGTTCATAGCTTCTGACGTAGACTTCATAGCCTACGACTTTACAAACTCAAAAATTTTCTGGCAGCCGCTTTATACAATGCTTGAGCTTCTTGATGAATATTATCAAAAGGGTTGGAGTGTTCCAAAAGTAACATTTTTTACAAAGCGAAAATGCGATATTCTCATATCCGATTTGTATAAAAACATCTATATAAAAAACCTCTACCCACATTTGTGGTTTACCGGCAGCGGCACCAAGCCATACATAATTGCAGTAAAGGAGGATGTACCTGAAGATATCAGGGATTTTTTCAACATAAGATACCCGCAGTGGCCGGAGGAAGAGTTCAGACCCGATGGTTTTCCGTATGTTGAGAAAGTAAGACCGCAAAGACTCTATACAAATCTTGTAAACGTGTCCGTTGCCCAGCATACAGGCGGGGCTTTCAGCTGGTCGTTGGAAGGTCCGCATGGAATCAAAAGAATTAGCTGGGGGCGCGGATATACTGTAAAAAGGCCTGAAAACGGTAACATAGAGGCAATTGCTCGCGGAGACAACTTCCAGGAACAATGGGACCATGCCATTTCCATTGACCCTGAAATAGTGTTTGTAACCGGATGGAATGAATGGATAGCAGGCAAATGGTACAAACCACATTTGCAATCTTACGGAAATATCCCCTACTGGGTGGATTCATTCAACACCGAGTTTTCCAGGGACATTGAGATGACAAGGGCAAGAGGTTATGTGAAAAACGAACAAGGCAAGTTTGTAGAGGAAGGATACGGCGACAACTTTTACCTACAGCTGATACAGAATGTAAGGAAGTATAAAGGCATACATGAAGGAATCATTCATGCATCCTCTAATGTTGAAAACGTATATTTGAACGTATCAACAAAAAAGATAGAAAGGAATTTTTCTGATTTCACAGGTGTAAACCACTACAAATTGGCAAAGCCTGTGAACCATATAACAGAAATTAGGGTTACGGATGACAAGGAGAACATATACTTCTACATAAAGACGGAAAAAGATACGGTTTTGATAAAGCACGAAAAGTCAAATTTGATGAATTTGTATTTCGGTTTTGACATGAAGGAAAAAGACTCATTCCACAGCTACAAATATGTGGCAAACCGATATGTGGGGGATAAAACCACTTCCATAGAAAAGTATGAAAATGGATTTGTAAAATATTCCGAGGCCGAATACAGACTGGACAAAAACATTATGCAGATAAAACTACCAAAGAACCTGTTTGATGTTGAAGCCGATTTCGACATGCATTTCAAGGTGGCGGACAGTGTAGAAAAGGAAGACGATATTCTCGACTACTACGTCTCGGGAGATTCGGTACCATTGGGCAGATTGTCCTATTTGTACTCAAGAAAAAAACAGTAACGGAAAGAGGTATGGTATGATGAAACATTTTCTCTCATTAATATTAACAATTCTCTTAGTATTAACTGTGTTGTTTGCACAGGTTTCCAGTGTAGGAAACTCGAACAATGCAAACAAATTATCGGTAACATACATTACAGGAACCGATGCTTTGGGAAGAAAAATCAAACCAGTAGCTGATTTCAGGGAAGACAGGTTTGTGGGAATCTTCTACTTTGCCTGGCATAACTCAGACCAGCATAAAGTGTTTGACGTAACGAAAATTCTTAGGGAAAACCCGGATGATTTGTGGAGCATGGATCCTAGAAACACCGTAGCTCCCAGAGCAAACTACTATTTCAATGAGCCCTTGTACGGCTACTACAGCTCATCCGACCCTTACGTAATCAGAAAGCATATTGAGCTTTTCATAGCAGCTGGCATTGATTTTATCGCCTATGACTTTACAAACTTCCAAATTTACTGGGATCCGTTGTACAGAATGCTGGATCTGCTTATTGAATACGGCAATGCCGGCTGGAAGGTTCCGCAGGTAATGTTCTTTACAAAGAAAGACTGCGCAAATCAGATCCCACAGTTGTATGAAAAACTGTATATGGAAGAGAAATACTCCCATCTTTGGTTTAGAGGCAGTGGCAGCAAACCCTATCTGATAGGAGAACCAAAAGACATACCTGAGGAATATCACGACTACTTCAATCTAAGGTACTCCTTCTGGCCTTCCGATCCATACAGAGAGGACGGCTGGCCTTATGTGGACAAGGTACGACCGCAAAGGGTGTTTACAAACCTTGTCAGCGTATCTGTAGCCCAGCATACAGGAGGTGCCTTCAGCTGGTCAATAAAAGGACCGAACAACCAGCAAAGACCGAGTTGGGGAAGAGGATATACGCTTGGCAACCCTACCAATGGAGATCCGGAAGCAATTGTTCGGGGAGACAACTTCCAGGAGCAGTGGGATACAGCTATAGAGTTGGATCCGGAAATCATTTTCGTTACTGGTTGGAACGAATGGATTGCAGGCAAGTTCATCGACGAGGATCCGAAATACGGCGGCGTCCCCTACTGGGTGGATACCTTCAATACCGAATTCTCAAGAGATGCGGAGATGACCAAATCAAGAGGGTATGTGGTGGATGAGAAAGGCAACTTCCTTGAAGAGGGTTACGGCGACAACTTCTACATGCAGATGGTTGAAAATATTAGAAGGTACAAAGGCTTACCCATTACCGAATCAAATTATGTGGAACCTTTGTCAAAAACAATAGACATCTTTGGCGATGTTTCTCAATGGAATGATGTCAATAGAGTCTACTTAAGCCACGCTACTGAGAAGGTTGAAAGGGATTTTAGAGGATATGTAGCAAGGATGAAGTACACTCAGGCAAAACCTGAAAACGTTGTAAAGGAAATACGCGTAACTCACGATAATGATAATTTGTACTTCTATATAAAGACTGAAAACGACATTACTGATTACGAGGGCGGAAAAACCAACTGGATGAATCTTTTTATTGGTATTGATGGCAGGAAGGGCAATTCCTGGGAGCACTACCACTACGTTGTAAACAGGCACCCTCAAGAGAAGAGCACTTCCTTGGAAAAGTTCACAAACGGTTACGAAGGCGAGGTTGTTTCCGAAGTTAAATACAGTGTTAAAGGTAATGTTATGCAGCTGGAGATACCAAGGAAAAACCTGGGCCTTGATGACGACTTCTCCATCTATTTCAAGGTTGCAGATTCCATCGAGAAAGAAGACGACATTATGGACTATTACGTTTCCGGAGAATCCGTGCCTTTAGGAAGACTCTCTTTCAGTTATTTCGGCAGTCTGGAAGCTGTGAAAAATTTGGATGAGGAACCCGCAAGTTCTCCCCAAATACTTAAGTGGATTATTCTTATTGCTTGCACGATTATTATTTGCGCTTGTATTTTAATCCTTGGATTGGGAACAAAGAAACAAAAATTGTAAGGAGATGATGGTATGAAAAAGATTTTTCTTGTTTTACTAGCTACATTAATATTTGCCATGTCTTTTTCTGTACATGGTGAAGAAGAAAGAGTAAATCTCATAAACGAGCATACGGAGACCCTTGAAATGATTGATGCAGAGTTTGACGACGGGGTATTTAGAATAACGAACCCCAACAAACCAGTTCTGGCACTTTTTGGAATCCCAGGTCTGACAAACAACTATACTTGGTCAGGAGACGTCAAAATCATTGAGTATGGTGATGATAGAACTCCAAATGGAGTGAGACTCTGCGTAGGATACGATGTTGATACAGGAGCGTATCTTAACCTTATCATCACCCGAAGCATAGGCATTGCAGCTGAAGTTCGCGGAGGAGGAACTTATATTCCCGATGTATATAAGCTTACAAAGGAACATTTTGACAGGATACTTGACCCAGGCGCCGAGTTCCACTTTGAAGTTATTAAAAATGGTACTCATGTTATCCTGAAGATTGACGGAGATGTGGTAATGGATTATGTCTTCCCAGAAGAGTATGACTACTTCACAGAAGACGATGACTACCAGATTGGATTTCATGCGGAAAAGTGTGCCATTGAGGTTAGAAACCTGGCAGTTTACTGCGAGGATGTGGAGATTACACCAGAACCTACGGAAACTCCAGTTCCTGAGGAAACTGAAACTCCAACCCCAACCGAAGCACCAAAAACGACACCAACTCCAAAGAAAGGAAAACCAGCTACGGAATCAGATAAAGGAAATGAAGTTGATCCATTTATAATTGCAGTGATTGTCGCAACACTTGTTATAATTTCCGTTACTGTGGCCGTGGTGGTTATTAGAAGGAAAAAGAACTAAATGAGCACTAGATGTTAAAAATAGTATAACTTTTGGTTAATTTATATACTACTTTTTACAACCTGATTTATCTATAATATTTATAGAGACAAGTTGTAGATTAATAAATAAATGGGAGGATTAAAATGAGAAACTCTTTAATTAAAATCTTGGTAATCAGTTTAATTCTGTGCCTTGTTATTCCCTCACTGCCAACAGGCGCACAAGAAAAAAAGAATCTGGTAACTGACAGCACTACTCTCATAGGTAGTGAAAATGGAACCTTTGAGGATGGCGTGTTCAAGCACACCAACCCAAGCGGCGAGCACATGACATTTCTCAATATCCCAAATCTGATTAACCAGTATTCTTGGTCAGGAGATGTTAAAATCCTAGAATACGGCACCGACTCCCCAGCAAACGGAGTAAGGTTCTGTATCGGACATGACAAAGACAAGAATGCCTATCTCAACCTGATACTTACCCGCAGCGTAGGTATTTCTGCAGAGAAAAGAGGCGCAGTTTATGAGAGCGACGTTTATCCTCTTTCCAAGGAAAGCTTCGACAGAGCGCTTGAACCGGGTGACGAATTCCATTTTGAAATCAGGAAACAGGGTAATTATGTAATGATGCTTGTTGACGGAGAAGTTGTTATGGATACAGCATTCCCAAGCAGATACGACTTCTTTACCCCTGGCAACGAGGCAAACATAGGATTCTACAGCGCAAACTGCTCTTTTGAAGTTAGAAACATTGAAGTATATAACGAACCTGATCTTCTGTTCAGCAATCAGTACACTTTGACATTCAATGATCTGGCACTGGGCGAACTGGCAAGAGGCAGATATGACAACTGGTTTATTGAATGGCCTTCAAGCAATATTTCCTCGGTTGGAGAAAGCGGCGACCTGAAATATCTTGAGGTTAAAGGATACTTCCAGACAGTATTTGCTTATCCTGTGGCGGAAAAGTACACAGTGGACATGAAAATGCTTGCTACAAACCTTTCATCAAATGCTGGTTTGTT
>DUPL01000078.1 GCA_012838385.1 Clostridiaceae bacterium | reverse complement strand
GCATCATCGCCTAAAACACAAATTGAACCAACAAGCAGGAGTGCGATTACGAATAAAAAAAGCTTCCTCATAAAAACACCTTCATTTTTCACCTTAAAGTCCACATCCATTCTATTTATATATCCAATATTATATCATGTACTGGGAGATTTTTAATATTTATTGTGTTGAAATTTTCAATTATTCTAATCCTTTTGGTGTTAATTGTAATATACTTTATGGAGCAACCTGACCGTAGGTACAACATATTAAACAGATTTTAGCCGAAAGCCCATGACTTTAGTCAGTGGGATGAAGGCTCATTAGATACTTGCCACCTATCTGACAATATGTTGTATTGTAATTAGATAGGAGTGGTGTCTAATGAACAATAAATACACACATATAAAAGGAATTGTATATCTAAATCAATACCATATAGTATTTTGTCCTAAATACAGGAGAAAGGTATTGGTTGGAAGTGTAGCGGATGATTTAAGGCAGCTATTTGACAACCTTTGCACGAATTAATAAGATATTTCAAGGGAACAAGTAGCAGGATTTTAAGAGAGAAATACCCAAAGCTGAGAAGTAGAATACCATCGCTTTGGACACGGAGTTATTTCTGTTGCACAATAGGTTGTGTTAGTGAAGAGGCAATACAAAAATATATAGAAAACCAAAAGAACGTGTAACAGGAGGTGTATTATGAAGATAACGGTTAAAAATCAAGCCATACAAGATGCAAAAAGTGTTTAAAAAAATATAAGAAAACTAACAGACTGCCAATATTAAAAAAACCAGTATGTATCTGGAATAATCAGAATTATTAAATCATGGATAATTATTTGTAGCACTGTCTTGGGAGGGGTGATGGCACACCCTAAACTTCGGGGAACTACAGATGCCAGAAATGGACTTCTGACTACCACCGAAGAATCCCCTTTGTAAAGGGGAGTGTCAATGGCGACCATGAATCAAGTCTCAAAATGTATCATCGACCAAAGGTGATGAATGGGCACTAATAAGGTAGTTAAGAAACAAGCCTTCACATTTTTGTGAAGGCTTGTGTTCATTCAGTTCAAATCAAGATAGCTGGCAGTTATTCCTTCAAGACTGTTGAGTTCGTTCACCAAAGCTTCCACATCTTCCTTGTTTCCGTAAGGTTGCAATACTATGATGCCATCATTTGAACATGCATCTTCGCTTACTTCATGCAAACCCAAGCGAACCTTTATTTTGCATCCGTTTTTTGTAAGAGTTTCTTGAAACTTTGCTGCATTGCCAACTCTGTTGTCCATTCTTACTCCGATTATGTAGTAGCAGTTCATAAAAATACCTCCTATTCACTGTATAAAAAATTATACCAATTTCCTTTTTGTGTTACAAGTTCCAATTTCGCAATCCAAAAAAGTTTGATATACTGGATTTGGGTGGTACGAAATGGAGTTTTCATATTTGATGTAACTAATACTCAAATTTTTAATGAAGGTTAAAGGGAACAGTTTGCTGGAATAATATTTTTATCAAGCGAGGTGTATTGATGTGAATTTTAAAGAACTTGAAACATACTTTTACTCATTAGACAGATCTTTCTTTATTGAAAATGACATGAAAAAATATGCCGATTATGATTCTCCTATACCCATAGGTTATGGACAAACCATCTCGCAACCAAGTCTTGTGCTTGAAATGACCAAGCTTCTGTCTCCTGATAATGACAGCAAGGTTTTGGAGATTGGAACGGGTTCAGGTTTTCAGACTGCCATACTTGCAAAAATATCTAAAGAAGTCTATACCGTAGAAAGAATAAAAGAGTTGATGGACAAAGCTCAACAGAGACTTAAAGAACTAAACTTTACAAATGTTTATTTCAAAACAGGGGATGGAAGCAAGGGATGGGAAGAACATGCCCTATATGACAGAATTATGGTGACTTGTGCAGCAAGGGTTCTACCCAAAGAGCTGGTAGACCAACTTAAGGTTGGCGGCAGGATGGTCATACCAGTAGGCTCTCCGGAGTCGCAGAAGCTGTTGCTTGTGACAAAGACGGATAAAGGCATAAACATGCAGAACGTGGGTTGGGTCAGGTTTGTGGAACTAAAAGGAGAATATGGTTGGGAGCAATAGCTTAATCATACCTGTATGATGTCAAAGACAAGTTTTTTATATCCGCACTGTGTTTGAAGGTGCCTATTGTCTCAAAACCATAGTTCATGCCGTCAATATATAATTCACTTATATCTTCTGCTTTAAAGTATCCGTCTTCTTTTCCCTTGTTGAAAGCATCTTCAATATATGGAAGAATATTTATTTTTACATGTATCCACTCATTTGAAGGGTGAGGTGATTTATTCTTCCAAAGGGTTCTTTTGCTGTTTTTGTACACATGTCTGGAACCTATTGAATAAATCATTGCACCTGATGCATCTGCTTTTCCGCCATCATAGCCTATGTAGTGTTCGGTATTGTCGCTTCTGTTGTCAAAAAGCTGCAATCCAAACCACAAGAAATCTCCTTTGCCGCTTCGCACATAAAAATACATAAGAAGCTGTGCAGCTCTTACCCAGTCTCCTTTTATTTCAGTTTTTTCATATTCTGTAAGACGGATATCAAACTCAAGAACCATGGCTTCAGAATCGGCATGATAGAATATCTTTTCCTCATTGCTGAGCTTTTTGTATGCAAAGGATCCTTGTTCAATCAGCAGATGCGGCCAGTAGTCGCCCTGTATGGCAGGATTTCCCTGGTAGTAGCCGGAAGAGTCAAGATACAGAGAAACCTGACCCTTTTTAATCTCCACTTTCTTGTCCGTGCCATTTGTCAGCACATTATCAGGCATATCAGTTTTTCTGTTCTCCCACAGACAGGGACCTGAATCCCATTGGGCAATGCTCCAACGGGCAGATGCTTTATCCTTGTCATAGGGGAATACACCCAAATCAACTACTTTGTCCTTGTTCTTGTGGTCCTTCTGGCTTTTGACTACAAAGCCGGTACTAAATTGAGCATCAGGTATCAACTGCATGCTATTGGCTCCTTCGTATGGATTTTTTGCTGTATCACAGGCTGCCAAAGAGGTAATTAATAGTAGTGTGAGAAGCATGGCAAGTTTTCTTTTCATAACTATCCTCCTGTTTCTTCTACCTGAATTATATCGTTTCAGAAGAAAATTGTAAATGAATGGTGTTGCATCTTTGGAAATATTATGATAATCTATATCCGACAAAATAAATATTGTACTTCTTATTACGAGTCATGGTAGAGGGTTAGCTCAGTGACCATGCACCAACCTGCTTTATGGAAAGCAAGGTGGTAATGCTAACATTGATAAGGAGTTGGAAAGGGCTCCTTGGGAGCTTTTTTTGTTCCTTGATGGCGACTCAAACGGAAGTACAAAAGCCATGAAAGGAGATTGATATTATGTCAAAAAGAAATTATGGAGAAAGAGCACGTGGTGGTGCAAGTTGGGCGGATGCCATGTGGCGTTTAAGTGCAGAAAGCAAAGGCTATGTGCAAGGGATTTTCAGGAGAGTTATTTACAAGAAGAATATTGTGTGTCCTGATTTGTCGCTTGAACTGTCGTCAAGGTCATTCAAGATAAAAAGTGCAAAACTGTATTTAAGATGAGATATTCTGAAGTGGAGAGGTTCAGGCAGGAAGGAGCTTTCAAGTTTCAAGACTTCCTTGAGAATTTGCTTGACAACCTTATACCGGATGATTTGCCACTCTTTACAATGAGTTTTGATGATTATGATGCGGTTTGTAATTTTTGGAATAAACACAGCAATATTACCATTAAAAAAGAAAGCTTTAGAGAGTTCTTGTACGAAAACAGTAAATACAGCCTGATTTGCAGAGACCAGGAGAAAATCGTAGGAACCCTACTCTGTGGTCAGGATGGCCTTACAGGATATATTCATAATCTGACTGTGGATGAGAATTACAAGGATAAAGGGGTAGAGGAAAGGCTTTTAGAAGCATGCCTTGAAAATCTGAGAGAAAATGGCATTAAGGATTATATGGTTTTTGTAAACCCTGATGAAAATTCTTTTTGGGAGTCTTGCGGATGGCAGAAGAAAGAAGATATTGTGGTGTATTCAAAGTGAGTAAAACAAAGGACCTGGACTTTTAGTTTCCAGGTCCTTTCTCTACAAAGATTATTCTTCCTTGTGCCTCTTTGTACTCTTCTCCAATAACTCCTCCCAAGTGCTTGGTTATGTATGTAATCAGCACCTGGACGTCAAGCATCACGTTGTCCTGCAAAAATTCATTATCAGAAAACATGGTATAACCGTCGCCCATGTTTTGCAGCATGTAATTGTGGCTTGCCACTGTGTATGTTTTATTCAAGTCAAGAGGTTCGTCTCCCACATATACATTCTTTACCCGGTATTCTCCATTAACTCCAACAAACATACCTGTTTCATCTATTTCCACACTTGATTCGATATATGTATGTATTTCGTAGCTTATGCCTGAAGGGCAGAGCCAGCCTCCGGTTTCAGACGGCCATGCATGTGCGCTGAATTCAAGGGCATCGAGGATCTCCTGTCCTGTTGCTTCGCATACACACAGCATATTGCCAAAGGGGTGAACTTTTAAGATATCTTCACGGGTTATGTCTCCTTTAAGCAAATCGCTTCGGATGCCTCCGCCATTTACAAATGCAATATCCGCACCTGATAAAAATCTATATGCATCCGCACACAAGTTCCCAATATTTGTTTCTTGGTTGCGGACAATGCGCACACCCGTATCCGGGTCCTTTGTCAACAGATCCACCTTGCTTGTTGCGACTACTTCCGTTATGGTCTTGGCAAGTGTTTCTTTTGCCTTCTTGCAGGCCTCATTCATGTATGAATCAAGACCCAAAAGCTCAACTGCATTTTCTTCATTGTCCCACTTGTATAATCCAGTGGTGATTGTTCCATCCGGGGTGATTCTGACATATCCAATGGCTTCAAGTTTGGTACCGCAGGCAGAGCGCAACACGTCTTTTCCTTCCTTGTTTTTCATTTTGACTTGATCAAGGTCGTGACTGTGTCCATCCACCAATACGTCAATACCGCTTGTGTTTGCAAGTACATCCGCATATGTATAGGGGCTGTGTTCCGCCACATTTCCAAGGTGGGCCATGGCAATGACGTACTTTGCTCCTTCGGCTCTTGCGTCATCTACTGCTTTTTGAACTGCATTATACAGATTTCTGCCTTCATCTCCCTGCATGAAACCATAGACATAGCTGCCGTTATTATCCATAAAATATGCAGGAGTTGAGCTTTTTAGAGTCCAAGGGGTGGTAATGCCCACAAAAGCTATTTTTGTTCCACCCACGTTCTTAATTATATACGGCTCAAATACCAGACTGCCCATTTTATTGAAGTTGCAGCTTATGTAAGGGAAATCCGCCATTTCAGCAAGTTCAAGAAATCTATCCATCCCATAATCAAACTCATGGTTTCCGATGGTGGCGATGTCATAACCAAGAGCATTCATAAGCTCAATTACTGCACTGCCTGATGTCATTGTGGCAAGTATTTCTCCTTGAATGGCATCGCCATTATCCACGAGTATTACTTTGCAGCCTTTTGCTATTAATTGTCTGCGAAGAACATCGATTCCGCTGTATGTCCAGCCGCTGTCAATTGCACCATGCACATCGCTTGTAAAGAGAATCACAATGTCATTGGATTTATCTTCTTCCTCCGCCGGCAGATTATTGTCACAAGCTGTAATATTTAATAGAAGGAGTAGTGTGAGAATGAATACTGCGAGTTTTTTCATAATTGATCACCTCTTGTACATTTATTATACCATTTCATGGGATTCTGGTACATGTGGTTTTGCAAAAAAGGATGCTAATGTCAACACAATTTCAACTTACGAGATAATATTGATTGACATGACCGCCACTCTTGTGGAAAAATAACATGTACATAATTATTACTTTTTTCAGGAGGAAGCAGTATGAAGAAGATAAGAATTGCAGATGGAATACATATGCTTACAATGAATGTGGAAGATATACTTTTTGAAGGCATATGGGAAATAGCAAATGGAGTAACTCTCAACTCCTTTATTGTACAAGGAGAGAAGACTGCAATTATTGATGGAGTTATTAACTGGGATGGAATACCTGAAACCTTGTATAGGAATCTGGAGGAAATAGGTGTTGATCCTAATGATATAGATTATCTCATAGTCAATCATATGGAACCTGACCATTCAGGCTGGATTTCAAACTTTAGAAAAATTAAGGAAGATTTTACAATAATCTGTACTGACAAGGCAGCAAAGATGGTATCTTCTTTCTACGGTGAAGACAAGATAAGAGTTGTAAAGGAAGGGGATACTCTTGACCTTGGAAAGGGCAAGGTGCTGAGTTTCCATCCTGTACCCAATGTTCACTGGCCGGATACCATGTACACCTTTGAAACCAGCACGAAAACCTTGTTTTCCTGCGACATGTTTGGAACTTTTGGCAGAATGGGAGAGCACTTCTTTGATGATGAATTGACGGATGAAGAAATGGAGTTCTTTGAATTTGAAGGTATAAGATACTATTCCAATGTTATGACCACTTTTACTCCCAGTTTGCGAAAGGCCTTGGAGAAGGCAAGACAGCTGAATGCAAGTATAATTGCTCCTGGACATGGTCCTGTTTACAGAAAGAATCCCAATAAAATCATGGATGACTATTACAGGTTCTCCCAGTATGCAGATGGGAAAGGAAAGAATGAAGTTACCATATTGTGGGGTTCAATGTATGGAATGACAAAAAAGGCTGTTGATTTTGTTGAAGGCATACTCAAAAGAGAGGGTGTTAAATACAACAAGCTTCAGATGCCTTTGGAAAGTGACAGTGAAATGGTGGCAACAGTATTCAAGTCTGCGGCAGTGATAATTGCAGCTCCTACATATGAGTACAAGCTCTTTCCACCTGTAGCCGCTGCACTGGATGAGATAGGAAGGAAGAGGATTACAGGAAAGACAGCATTTAGATTTGGCTCCTATGGCTGGTCGGGTGGCGCAGAGAAGGAGTTGAAAGAAATCATTGAAAGAAACAATATGAAGTGGGATTTCATTGATTCGGTGGAGTTTGAGGGAGCCCCCAAGGAAGGACATCTTGAAAAGATTGAAAAAGCAGTTTTGAAGCTCATTGAAAAGATTAAGGATAAGATCGTGGAGTGAGAATAAAATGAAAAGCAACCTGGATGTTTTCTGGGTTGTTTTTTATTGAAGCCTTGTTTTAACAGGTGTTTAATTGCAAATGGCAATTAATACACTAGGAGGAATTTATGAGAAAATCAGGCAGTAAAATCAAGCTTGGTTTGTTGTATCTGGCAATTTTGCTCTGGTAAAAGGTTGGTACAAGGCCATGACAACAAAGATTTCTGAACCCGAAGGCAAGGATGTAAAAAAAGAAGAATTTCCAATGTTTTTGATTGAAGAGTTAAGGGAAAAATTAAAATGTCCCGAGATACATACGTAAAGTTTGATTTGTCATTCAATGCCTACATAGCCAAGATCCCCAAGTTCGGAGTATTTGGGATGTTTAAGAGGTAATACATTTTCCTTGTGAAGATTAAAGCATTTATTCGGGAAAATCCGGAATTTGGAACTTGTCTTTATAGAGTTTGAGAACAGCAGGATAGTATGATGAGGAGTAGCAGTTACTCCTCATATATCATTTTACGGGTCATGCCGCCATCTACGACCAAATTAATACCGGTGACAAAATCATTCTCTTTGTCTGTCAGGAAAAGGCATGCTCTGGCGATATCTTTCGGCTTTCCCACACGTTTTGACAGATGTTGTTCGTGATCAATATCTCTTAGTTTTGAATAGTCACCCGTCTCAATCCAGCCAGGAGATATTGCGTTTACTGTAATCCTGTCTTTTCCAAACGATGCAGAAAGAGCATGGGTTATGGCTACAATCCCACCTTTTGAAGCTGCATACGCTTCGGAGTTTGGTTCGGACATAATAGCCCTTGTTGATGCAATATTAACTATACAGCCGCCATCTTTTTTCATGCGCATGTACTTTGCAGCTTCTCGGGAGCACAAGAAAACACTTCTTAAATTTGTGTTTAAAATATCATCCCATTCTTCAATTGATAATTCATACGGAGACTTGAAAACTGAAAGCCCGGAATTGTTTATCAGGATATCAATATGCCCATATGCTTTATATGTGCTTTCCATCAGCCGTATTATGTCAGTTTCGACTCTTACATCAGCTGCCAAAAATATTGCATTAAACCCCTTCTTCTTTATACTCTCCGCTGTCTTTATTCCATTTTCCTCATCCTTGTCTGCTATTACCACACAGGCATCCTTTTCAGCATAAAGGGTGGCAACAGCTTTACCTATTCCATTTGCAGCACCCGTTACAATAACCGTTTTATTCTTAAAAGCCATCAGCATCACTTCCTTTTTTAGTTTATAAAATACTATCATAATTCCTGGGTTTTTACCAAAAAATTACAATAAATAATTTTGAGATCTGATTTTAACATGGTATAATATTTATACACATTTCACCAAATTAAGGGAGTGAAACATGAAGAAAAAAAGTAAAAAGAAAAAAGCCCTTATTGCAGTATTTGTTATATTTGTTGTTCTTGGTGTAGTTATTGGAGTATTTGTATACAACATGCATGTACCAAAGAATCTGGGAGTTAAAGTAAGCAAAGAGGCATATGATAGTGCTCTAAAAAAACTGAACTTGGACAAAGACACAGACAAAGAAGTATTGGATGTGGATGCAAGGCTTACCAGTGAAGAAGTGACATCCCTGCTTGGATACAACAAGTCTGAAGATAGCGCTCTTCAGAAGGTTCAGGTAAGGGTGAATAAAGATGATACTGTAGATTTTTCCGGTGTTGTTAACAAGGAATTTTTATTGGAGACAATGCTTGGCGGATCAGTTTCAGAAGAATCTTTGCTTGAATCTGCTCCAGCTTTAAAGTACCTGCCTAACAAGCTTACCGTGTATTTTAACTTTTCTGGTGAGGTTGTGAACAATACGACTGATATTACTGTCAACAAGGCAAGCCTTATGGGTGTTGGCTTGCCAAAAAGCTTGTATAAGAAAAAGGATATGCAAGAAAGTATAAACAATGCTTTGAGCAGTTTTTTGAAAGAACAAGCTGAGCAGAACAAGGGATCTTTTGATATGGTTAAACCACAGGATGGGGAACTTGTTGTTAAAGGACAGCTGCCTGCTACGGCTTTTCAGAACAGCGGTAATTAAGAATCTTGCCAATATATTTTTCTAGAATATGTTCCTCCATTATGCTAAAATACTCCTCATGCGAAAAACGCATGGCTTTTAGCAAATGGAGGAAAATATATGAAGCAACCCGTATCAACTGGTGCTGTTAATAGATTCAAAGATATATTTAAAGGGGACAGAAAGTTTTATCATGCGGTTTTTGTGTTGGTTTTGCCCATAATTGTGCAGAATGCCATTACACACTTTGTAAACCTACTTGACAATATCATGATAGGGCAGGTTGGCACACCCCAAATGTCAGGTGTTGCAATAGCTAATCAGCTGATATTGCGATTGCCTTGTTTCTTACTCGGGGAGACCAGTTAATCTCTTTGTACCTGACAGGTGATGGAGATGCTGCTGAAAGGGCTGCCATGCTGGAGTATGGAAGGTGTTATGCATAAATTACGTATTAATCTTTTGAAAACTTGGATTACCTGCATTGGGAGTTGAAGGAGCTGCAATAGCAACAGTGTTGGCAAGGCTTGTAGAGCTTTCCATTATTGTCATATATGTTCACTGTAATTCTGACAGGTTTCCTCATCTTATGAATGAGTTTATATGGTCTTTTTAACACAGCTGTTTTCCACTCGCAAATGTCGTTCTGTTCTCCATGGGAGCTGCAGTTGCTGTCATGGTAGGACAGGCTCTGGGTGCAAACGATATACCGAGTGCAAAGCAGTATGCATGGAGGCTTATGTTTGACAGTGTATAAACCTGGGCTATCTTCGTACCTCTTACATGTGTCATGACACACTTTACATCATTAAACATTCTGGTTCTTTACCCTCTCTGCTAATCAGCTGAAATTATTAAGTGTATAATTGGAGTAATAGTGGTCAGGACAGGTTTTTGGGCGCAGAACATGGTGCAGTATAATGAATTAGAGGTGAAAGAATGATAACATACAAAAATTGTACGGAAGTAAATGACGATGCTGTATTCGAAGCCTTTCAAGGGGGCTTTTCAGATTATGTCTTTAAATTTCAGCACACAAAAGATGTGTTTGTAAAGAACTTCTTTGGGATTGAAGGAAACAAACGCGAGTATTCTTTTATTGCTCTGGATGGGGACAAGCCTGTAGGTCTTGTGCTGGGTGGCTTCAAGGTGTACGAAGGAATCAGAACACTAAGATGTGGAGCTTTATGCGTTCATCCTGACTACAGGGGAAGTGAAATAAGTCATAGATTATTTGACCTGCATAAAAGTACAGCTCTTAAGGAAGGCTGCAGGCAGATGTTTCTGGAAGTCATTGCAGGGAATGACAGGGCTCTTCGGTTCTATGAGAAAAAGGGATATGAAAAAATGTATGACATTGCATACTATTCTCACAGTAATCCAATGGAATTTGATGAGGCATTGCCTGAAAGTGTTACTGTAGAAAGAATTGCCATGGCTAGCTTAAGGGAATTTGGCAAAAACAGCAACGGCGTACATGTTAATTGGCAGAATGATTTTGATTACAGAAAACTTAGCCGAAAGCCCACGACTTTAGTCGTTGGGATGAAGGCTTATTAGATACTTGACACCCATCTAATATTATGCTATATTATAATTAGATAGGTGGTGAATATCTAATGAATGATAAATATATACACAAAGAAGGTATTGTATATCTTAACCAATATCATATAGTGTTTTGTCCTAAATATAGAAGG
>DUPL01000077.1 GCA_012838385.1 Clostridiaceae bacterium | reverse complement strand
CGCTGTAGTGTCTGCAAGATATACAAGTTCCGGAAGAGCCCTTTCAAGAGCATCCCAATGTGGGTCTTCAAAGAACCATGTCCCGCTCATAAGATACAAATTACGAAGACCACATCTAATCTCCAGTTTCATCTTCTCTATCCAGTTTTCCGGCGAAAGTGCATTCTTTGGATAACAAGTCGTCTCACTATAACATATACTGTGATCTCCAACCAGGGCCATGTGTCTTCTTATGCTTCTTTCAACACTTTCGTAACCTTCCTTGTTAGCGAATGCATTATCGTCAAAATGAGCTTCTCCTACACGAAAAACCAGATTGTCAGGCATGAGTTTTCTTAGCAGAGGAATATCTATTCCATGACGCCTGTCTCCGTTATGCATTACCATTATGCCGTTTCTTGCGCCTTTTGGTGTTGTCACCAAAAGAAAACGAGCTATCTTTTCACATTGGTAACTCATCCATGCCTCGCATAGTTCGGAATCCTTCATTGATACGATGTCTTCTCTTGTAACTTTCCTTCCAACGATGGAGTAAAACTCATCCATGCAATAATTGCAAAAACAGCCTTGAAGCTCTGGCCCCCATTGACCAAGTCTCAAGTCATCGTCATTGAAAAAACTCCTAAAGCCCATTTCATACATAATCAGATTGGCTTTTTTAGAATCCTCCATCATGACCTCATCAATACAGGTCGTGTTCAACCTGTATCTGCCCATCGAATCCATCGTCATTCTCCATCCATTCCCGATATCCAAATTGACATTCGGATCTGTCGGATCAAGTGCGTTTCCTCCATGACCAAGTGGAACATTAATTATGCCTGTGGCAAATCCTTCGTCTTCCAGCACCTTTTTAGCTTTTGCAATGTGTTCAGGTTCAGACTCAAATGATCCGTAGAAATATCCGAACAAATATATCGTCTTGACACCTGCTCTCCTCATTTTATCAAGACTGCCGGATACGGTCTTATCATGCAAAAGTCTTCTTGGGGATACGTTGTATGTAAAATTAAGTTTCATCATTACCCCTTCCTTTACCTTTAATCTTATCAATCAAGTATTCACAACAAACATACTTCTCAAGCAACATCTGCCTCGTGTAGAAGTAATGGTTTGAAGATTCATATCCAATCATTGGGTTTCTCGCCATGATATTGATTAATTCAATGCACAAGCTCTTTTCTTCTTCCAGCAATTCACTCACATCTTCTCCACTGTCCCTCAAAACAACAAACATGGCTTGCAGATATGAAGACCTGAAATGACAATAGAGAGCCTTTGCACAATCCATCAAATCTGAAACAAAGGGGTTGTCTGTATTCACGGTCTCAAGTTCGAGAATCCCCAAACGCCAGGCTTCACTAAGTTTCCTTAATTGATTAACATACACTTCCTGTGGGAATATATTACTCCAAGAGTCAATATCGTCATATGGATATCCAAGCATTGTCGCTGCAAAGCCTGTTTTGCCTTCAAACAACAGGTTGCCTGGTCCGTAGTTTTGTGGTGCAAAATACACGGTGTTGATAGAAAAAGGAAACTCACGGAATGCCTTACTGAACATAACCGATGCTTTTCTTATCCTTTCCACACAATCCGATGGAAAAACCAACTCATACAGCTCATCCAGGGAGGGAACATCTTTTCCTTGAAACATGTATTTGAGCATCATTAGGGTTGCTGAAGGATAACCACCCAAAGTCCAACCCAACATGATGCCGTCTACAAGATTCGTTTCAATGATCCCCCTCAGATGGTCATAAACAAGCTCAAAAGCAGGAATAAAAGGAACTGCTGCACACTCCCAGGTGCAGTTTGCCTGTATCTTTGCCATGGTGTGCATGTTCTTTTTCTTCGCCATTTCCCATGTCCTTCTGGCATGCTCCCCTGGTCCCACCAGTGATATGGAATAATCAATTACGCTTGTTTCAACACCACCTATATTCTTCGTCACGCCTTCCTCGCTGACACCCATGACAGTGACACCCGATGGAAGCAATTGTACAATGATTTCTGTCTGCCCTTTCCATGCCCATGACCAGGCAATTACCTTCATATACTTGTTAACACCCGATACCCCTTCATATACTAATCTGTTTACCTCTGCCACAACCTCTGCAAAAGTCCTCTCCCTGCACCTTTCACATTTTATTCTGTCAGGAGCGATTCTTGAATAACAGTTTGTCAGGTTCTCAGATGCAGTTATGGTAATAAATCCACCAAGACCGGGTGCGTTCCTTGCAATGTAGGCGCATCCGTTCCGGATGTACTCTTTCACCTCAGGTGTGGAGGTACACATTGCATAAAACCCAAGCTCCTCCTCTCCCTTCAGGTCAGGATACTTTTCAAAGAATTTTTCAGGCATTGAGCGGGGTTCGTTCAGATACAGATACAGCTTGATATGATACTTTTCCAGCTTGTTTATGAGGTAGTTAAGACCTTCAAGCCGCTTTTCATACCCTGCCGACAAACTCATGTCAAAATGAAATGGAACCAATGTATACATTACCGCCTGCATCCATATGCCATTTATTCCAATCTTCATGTATGCTTCCAAAAGCTCATCGGGAAACGACTCATCTATTGCTTCAAAACTTGACAATGTGTCACCATAAAGTGCACAGTATGAATACACTATCCTTTCATGAAATCTGTTTTCCCTGTTTTCATATTCCACACTTTCACCAATTTTTTTAAAGAAAGGTCTGAAGTCAAACGGCATAACTTCCATATCACAAAGAACGCTTTTTGCCTGTAGGGTAATCTCTTTGATTTTCCTCGTTTCGACTACTTGTTCTTCTGTCAAAGGTTTGTACACGAGCTCGGGAACATCCGGTTTGAAGGCGCCCAACTTGTGGGACAAAAAGTCATCTTCCTTCAATATGTATGCAAGTTTTTCCTCATTCCAGCCAAGCAGCATGCAAAGCTGAGCATATGGCAGGAGGTGCCAGTTGGCCCGAATAATTGTAATGTAACCTTTCCCAAGCCAATCCT
>DUPL01000076.1 GCA_012838385.1 Clostridiaceae bacterium | reverse complement strand
GCATTTACAACAGCAGTATGGAAAACATACAAATTGTTTCCATCAAGGGATATGAGACCACCGCATGGCTTGAAAACTATATAAACCTGCACCAGAGAAACATAAAAGACCTTGTTTTCGCCTCAAACGGAGACAGGGAAAGCTTTGATGCAATGTATAAAAGCCATGCAGAGAACAAGCTTGAGGTATATGATATAAACCTCTCGGATGACAGATCCAAAAAAGACACGACCATCACAAGCCTTGGATTTCTCATCATGTTCATAATGCTTGGGCAAGGTTTTGCAGCACAGACGATTCTAAAAGAAAAAAGAGAGAGAACTTACTACCGTATAGCCTCCTCTCCCGTTAAGACTTCAGAATTTCTGTTGGCCAACATCGTTGCATCAATGCTCATAAGTCTTATTCAAATAATACTTGTACTTGTCTTTTTGGAACATGTATTTCAAATAAATACATTCGTTCCGACAAACATTATGATATCAATCCTCTTTGTATTCTCACTGGTGGCCTGTGGAATAGGTCTTGTCGTAACATCCTACTCCGACTCCTCCTATATGGCAAGCACGCTGAATACAATGATACTCACACCAACCTGCATGATTGGAGGATGCTTCTGGCCTGTATACATCATGCCAAAGTTCATGCAAAACCTTTCCTACATTGTACCCCAGAGATGGGCGCTGGAGGCCATTGAGAAAATACAAAAGGGATACGACTACACGGCCATCGTCCTGAACCTGTTTGTTCTTTTGATGTTTGCAGTCGTATTCTTCATGATTGCTATTCTAAGGTTGAAAAAGCTAAAGAGCGTGGAGAAATTCGTTTATTGATATCTGGCGTAAGATTTTCCATACCAGCTCATGGCACACGCAGCAATGAACAATGTACCTGAGATTTTGGCAAGAAATGAAACATAATCAAGGTTCATAAATATGGCATTCAGCGTCAGCACTTCCGCCTGGGTTTTATTTGCCAAAAACTGCATGTTGCTTATAAATCTGCCCAGGAAGGAAAAAGCTCCACTGAACAAGACTATGCCAACTATCTCAAACGCTCTTGTAGAGTAAACATCCTTGAGTTTGCTTAATATCACCAAAGAGATGGTTGCCTGTATAATATACTGTAGTATGGAAGTCACATATCCAAAAGGCAGAACAAAGCGCACATTTTCAATATCTACGTAATGAAGAGAATATGAAGCTGCAAGCTTTTTCTGTACAATGATAAAATATGTGAATGCAAAAAGGTAAATCAAACCCAAAATTAAAGAGATAATAATCATCCATTTGATAGTTTTTTCTTTATACATAAGATACTCCTTTCAATACAATTCACCATTCGCAATTGGCGAATGGTGAATTGTTTTCATCATCCAACTAATATATTTGTCTACCCTAAACTGATTTTTTATTAACAAGTATGATAACCCCAGCAGCAATTACACCAACCAAAACTATACTGGATGCAATAATGATTGCGGCGGTGGTGCTAATGCTAAAGCCTTCTTTCTCATCTCCCTTTTCCTCCAGATAAGCCGCCTTGTCCCTAAAGGCAAAGCAGAGTCTTCCGCCTGGAGCCACGTCGCCATTGAGGTAGAAGTCCATTATATCTCCATCCTCCTGCATATTGTCGGACCACTTGAAGTTGAAGTTGAGAGGCTTATTCTTGAAGCCCAACATTTCTCTTGGGACTTCTATCTGCAGTACATTGCCGTTAACCGAGTATCTAACTTCGCCAACCTGCTCCCAGTCCCAGCCGCCTTTGCTTCTTTCAAGATATGCAACACTGTCGCTTGGAGTCCTTCTGTTTATAACGTATTCAAACTCTTCCCAGTCTACGGAGGTTTCTGTTGCCCTCTGGGTGTCCAAAAACAATCTCATCCAGGCCGGATCCGTATGAGGTGTAAGATCATCCACGGTTCTAACATAGAAATATATGTTGTCATCATCGTATGTAACCTTTGTGTTTACTATGTCATTCCTCATGGTGTAGTTCTCATACTTGAGCCTGCCCCAGCCTCTTGAGTTTCTTTCGTAGGTGTTCTTTGTATAGTGATCATAGGACAGAATGGCAGGATCATCCCACTGGGACAAATCTCCAAATATGTCGATGGATACGCCTTTCTCTGCATAATCAATATCGGAAGCTCCCTTGAACCTCCTTACATTTGCAATGAGCTGGTAATAGTAGTAGTCTTTGAGAGCTCCTTTTGAAGGCTCTATGTCTCTTGAGTTCTCATCGTCAAACTGGTCGGGGAATGCATTCTCTATACCCATCCATTCATCGAATCTGCCCATTATCCACTCGTTCCAACCAGTTACAAATATTATTTCCGGATCCTGCTTGATTGCAAAATCAAACTGCTGTTGGAAGTTAAGACCATAGAACATGGAATTCTCAATATTCTTGTCAACCTTTATGGTCTTGTTCCTGTAGGTGTATGAATAGGAATATTCACCATTGGTATAGCTTCTTCCCATGTTGTTCGGTCCATTCATGGCACAGAGTCTCCATTCCACATAGTCTGCATTCTGCGCAATGCCAACTGTAACCTGTTCAACCGTACCGTCCGGATTCTTGTAGACGGCTTGAGGGTAAACATGGAGCCAGCCCCAGTATCTGTCGTCCTTGTCATCCTCGAAATATGAAGCTACATTTCTTCTCCATGTGAAGAACTCATAGATCTCCTTTTCCAGTGCGTTGTTCTGGTTAAGGCACTCCGGATGCGCCATAATGAGGGGCTTGCCTTCCCAGTAGAACCACAAATCCTTGTATGCCTCTTTTTTGTAAAGCCTGTTGTAAATTGATTTCAATGATACAACAGTATCAGCTAACGGCCCGAAGTTGAGCATGAAAATAATCTGCGGAGTCTTGACTCCCTGCTCTCTTGCTTCAGACCATACTTCACACAGAGCCAGGTATGCAGGTTCCCAGGTAAAGCTTCCGTTTGTACAGTCAAATGCAACAAAATCAATACCAGCATCCGCCAGCATCTCTGCCTGCTTTCTCAAAACGTATTTGTCGGTGCTGGTATAATAACCGTAAATAGGCTCGTTCCAGAAGTATGATGTCGCATAATATTTTTTTCTCCAAAGATCATGGTTAAAATCATTCTTGATTTCAGGATGCTCTTTCATAATCTCAGTGACATTGTGAGGAGTATTGCTGATAAAGTTATAATGCCAGGTCCAGTAGAAAATACCTACGTATTTACCTTGCTTGATACCCTCCACCTCTTTATTCGT
>DUPL01000075.1 GCA_012838385.1 Clostridiaceae bacterium | reverse complement strand
GGATTTGACTGACAGAAGTGTAGGAATATACAGTATTCCTCTCAAGATTACATTGGATGAAAAGTTTGAACTGATAGGAGAATACATCTACGAGGTCAACATCTCCTAGTTGGAACCGGATGAGACGGAAGAACCGGAAGAACCATAAATTTTGGATATGAATTGGATATAAAAAAAGGAAGCTGCTAGTTGGCTTCCTTTTCTGCTCTTTTGTAAGCAATCAACAAGTCTACCATTCTACCGTAGCTATGTACACCATCTTCAACATTTACTGTTTCAAGATACTTGTTGTTGACATTTTCGGACACTGTTGCCACTATGTTTTTGGGGGTTTCAAACTGTTTCCAGAATTCCCTGGCTGCCTGCATGTCTCTTAAAATTCCTTTGTCAAGTGCCTCGTAAACTCTCCTTGAGGCGTCTCCATTGTGTTTGGATAGAGCATTAAGAGAGTAATTTAGGGCAAGGTAATATCCAGAATATTGGAACAAGGGATCCGGATTGTTTATACTGGCAAGATACGCTATGAAATTTGCCTCGTCTTCACGCGATATTCCTCTCTGGTGCGCCATTTCGTGATTTATTGTTGAAGGCAGACTCATAATTGGGGTTTTGTAGTTTATGTTGGGTTCCGGTATTATGTAAGGATATATTCCCGTTATTTCAGTGTAGCACATAAAATGCGAGAATATTGCAGGTTTTGCTTTTGGATAAAATCCTTTCAGATAAGGATATGTATCTTCAATGGCCTTGTAGCCGTCCTTTGCCTTTTTGGCAAGTTCGAATACCGATACATCAGGGGAGATAACCCCTTTATCATTCTCGGGCAGGTTTTTTCTGGCCTTTGCCGCTTCTTCACCAAGAAACATGCAGAGTTCTTCCAGCTCCTCTGTAGATGTTTCAGTAAGGACAAGGCCTGACCTGTCTGCGAAGGTAATTCCGTTGTAATTGAGACCTCCGTTTACAACAAACATGGTTATGATACCTGTAATTAATATTCCAATTGAAAGTATGTAGCGTACTGCTGGTATGTATATTTTACCTTGTTTTTTACGCATTCTTTTTACTGTAAGCACGACTGTACGGATAAAATATGTAATTACAAATAGAATTACCGTAACCAGAGCAATCTCGGATACTGAAAACGGGAAAATGGAGACAAACATTTTTGAAGGCAGCGTGATTGCTTTGAAAACAATTGAGTTGTAGTATTCTTCCACTACATGAGGGTTCTTTTCAGAGATCTTGAACAGTGCTACAGATATTGCACTGCAAACAAGAAAAAACAGGAAGATGTATAGAAGTGATTTAGTACTGGGAGTACGAAATTTTATTCTGTTTTTCAATTTTGATGTTTTCTCACTCATGAAAGTACCTCCATAGAAAAGTTAATATAATTATAACATGTTTGGGCGTGCAGGCAAATAAATAAAATGTGCCAAAAAAATATCTACATAAATATTAGGAAAGTGTAGATGTTTTCTAAATAATGTGTTATCATCTAATTAAGTTAATTAAGAAACAGGAGGTTTATGATGGTCAGGTATTTGAAAACTTTTACAGCCGTTTTTCTGGTACTTCTCTTTATTGTATTAAGTGGTTGTAGTCGAGGCGAAGTACAGTCTGGCGACTTGCCCCCGGGATATAAAGCGAACGTAGCAGGTCACATTAGCGTTACATATTTCCTTGCAGCAGATGATGAAAGCAAGCTGTCTCTTTCATATTTTGCACAAGCGTTTCAGGATAGATACAAGGATGCTACTGTGAACCTGGATTTTTCAACTGGTGACAATAGAGATGCACGTATCGCATCCGGAGATATTGGAGACGTCTTCTTCTGTTGGGAAGATGAAATCTACAGGTATGCAGTAGAAAACAAGGTGTTGATGCCGCTAAGCGCTTATCTTGAGGTTCTTGACATTGATATCAGCAATGTATACTCGGGAATTTACGATTTGGGCGTTGCGGATGGTCAGCTTTATATGGCTGCAAGAGACCATACACATATAGTGTTGTTCTACAATGCGACTGCGTTGCAAGAGGTGGGCTTGGATACTCCCCCTGAAGACTGGACATGGGATCAATTTAAAGAGTACTGCAGACAACTGGCTCGTGAGGAAGATGACAATACTATAACAAGAGTTGGTGCCGGATGGGATGTTTCATATGGACCACATTTGATTCCATTCCTCGAAGGTTGGGGCGGAAAGTGGTATGACCAGGTAAACAAGAGAGTAAGCTTTGTAACTGACGAAAAGGTTCTCGAAGGATTTAGCGAGCAAATCAAAGCTATGGAAGAATTCCTGTTGAAGCCCGAAGGTTCATCGTCATCTGTTGCGATTTCGTCCAGATACAAGGTTATGAATGAAGATGTTGTATTCCAGGCTGGCGTGTTCCCAGGACTTCATAATACAGGTTTGAAATACGAGGTTAAGGGATTGGATTGGAACATAGCCAACTGGCCAAGATTCCCAACCCACAGAGTTGGAACAGGTGCTACAGGATTTGCTGTATACAACAGAACGAAGAGACCTGATACCGCTGCAGCGTTTGCATTGTTCCTCTTTACAGACGAAGGTCAGCGAGCATATAATGGACAAACTGGTGGTTCGGTGC
>DUPL01000074.1 GCA_012838385.1 Clostridiaceae bacterium | reverse complement strand
GAGCGGGTTCCCTATTCGGAACACCCTACAAGGCAGTTCCTGTCAACGACGAGTTTCAATTGGAAGCGTTGATTGCATACATACACAACAACCCTGCACCCATGGGTGTTGATGTAAAAGAATACAAGTACAGCAGTTATCACAGATATCTTAACGTTGCAAGTGGGAGAAAAACTGCAGAGGAAGAAAATGAAAAAGGGCTTGTTCTTAAGTTTTCTTTAATTAAAAATTATACTGAAGAAGAACTAATAGAGCTAACAAAGAAAAGCAGCAAGTACAAATTTTGCGAAGGTAAGGAGAGTTACATCGGGAAGAACTACGTTACCGATGAACTTCTAATAGACGAGATTGAGTATTATTATGAAATGAGTATAAGTGAAATAAACAAGTTAAAAGGCGAAGAAAAATTGGAAATTTTATTTGAAATAAGTAAGATGCCAGGCGTGTCAAAAAAGCAAATAGCAAGAGTGTTTTCTATTGATTATCATTACCTGTGCAGGATTCTTAGAATGTTTCAACAATACATAAATAAGTCCAGTAATGGCAAAAAGGATGATTTTGGTAGTGGTGAAGTGAGAAAAGCAAGTATAAGTAAAGAAATCGATGTAAAATATAAGATGGGTGATTTGCATAGAGGATCGTCAAATGATCCGTAACTTATCTGCATATTGGTATGTATATGCGCAAGGCAGTATGACTACCTTGCTTGATTTATTATTGCGCAAATTGGGGACTTGAAGGCTGTGATATATTTTTCAGAGCTTGTTCTGCGTTGTCGCTGAGTTTTGGCTCAACAGAAATGTCTCCCAAAGAAACAATACCGACAAGACGATCGTTTGAAACAACAGGAAGTCTTCTTACTTGTTTCACACTCATAATCCTTGCAGCCTCATGAACGTCTATTTCAGGAGTAGCTGTGACAGGATTTAGTGTCATAATATCCTTTACTGTTAGAGAGTTAACGTCTTTTCCAACAGCTATTGATCGCAATACAATATCTCTGTCGGTGAGTATTCCAATAACTTTCTGGTCGTCCATGCAAACAGGGACAGCACCAATTCCATGCTGTTTCATTAGTTCAGCAGCTTTTTTTACTGATTCATTTTGGTCAACACTTATAACATTCGTTGTCATGATTTCATTTAACTTCATTCTCAACACCTCCGATATTATGTTAACCCTTAATTTGTTTTTCATAGCTAGCATATTTTGATATTTTGACAAGATGCTCGGACCACTTTACTTGCTCAAAAATAAAACCGGACATGTAGCCCGGTTTGCCAAAGTTCAGATGTTTTTATCAAAACGCTTTTTGGATGTCACTCAACATTACTGCCATTGTATTCAGTCCACCGCTCGCTAGGTACCAAGCATCAGGATCAAGGTAAACAATCATATTTTCTTTGGCTGCGTTTGTCGATTTGACCAAATCGTTGTTCAGAGTATCGCTGGCTTTAACGGTTCCTCCAACCACAACAGTGCGGTCAACTACAAAGATAATATCAGGATTAACCTGTGCAATATACTCAAAGCTTGCGGATTGTCCGTGAGTTGAAGTTTCAATTGTGTCGTCGGCAGTTTTTATTTTCAGCACATCATGAATCAGACCAAAACGTGAACCTTTGCCATAAACACTAATATTGCCATCGTTGGTAAGAAGAGTAAGTGCTTTCTTTTCTGAATTATCAGCTTTTAATTTCAAATATTCAATCGTGGCGTCAATTTCATTTATATGATCGTCGGCTTTGTTGCTCAGACCGAGTATTGAAGCTATGTTCTGAGTATTTTGCTTGAAGTCTTCCATAAATGCTTCTGGTCTCAAATCAACAAACATCGTTGGGGCTATTTCTGTTAGTTGTTCATAGTAGTCTTGCTGTCTTGTTCCAATTATAATAACGTCGGGTTCGAAATTGAATATGGCTTCCAAGTCGGGCTCAAAAAGTGTACCCATATCCTTGGCGTTTTTATACTTGGATAAACTAGTGGGTATGTTGCTGGTTGGAACACCCAGATCAACCTCAGCACCAAGTGCATCTATTGTATCTAAAGCGCCCATATCGAATACAACAACTTTTCTGGCGACCTTGTTTATAGTAAATTCACCTTTGTTATGTATTACTTTGATTTGTGTATTTCCGTTATTATCACCATCATCGGTCTCTACAGGTGGGTTGAAAAGATAACCGCATCCTGTCAAGACAACAAGAGTCAGCGACATTACCATCAATATCATAAATAACTTTTTCATATTAAAATTTCCTCCTCAATTTTGTACTCTGTTTGAATCATGCAATATGCATAGCTAGTTGTAATACAAACATATTGGTTTTCCATTCACACTCTGCACATCTATATCCATGCCGTAGATTTCTTTCAGTACCTCTTTCGTGATAATTTCATCAGTATATCCTTGACTCACCACCTTGCCGTCCTTCATGGCTATTATGTAGTCTGAGTAATATGCGATGAAGTTTATGTCATGGATTACAACCATGATGGTCTTGTTCATCTCATCAACAAGTTTGCGGAGCCCTTTCATTATTTGTACTGAGTGCCTCATATCCAGGTTGTTAAGTGGCTCATCAAGAAAAACATACTCCGTATCCTGGGCTATTATCATAGCTATGTATGCCATTTGCCTTTGACCTCCGCTCAGCTCGTCGATATTGCGGTGCTGGATATTATCCAAACTTAAGAAAGAAAGTGCTTTGTCGATAATCTCGTTGTCTTTCTTTGTCAAACGACCTTTTGAATATGGGAACCTTCCAAAACTTATAAGTTCTCTCACTGTTAGCCTGATATTTAGGTGGTTTGACTGCTTTAATATGGAAATACGTTTAGACAGCTCGTTATTATTCCATTGCTGGAGTTCCTTGTTGTCTACATAAACACATCCTTCAGTTTTGGGAACAATCCTGCTCATAAGTGAAATCAGAGTGCTTTTGCCAGCACCATTTGCACCTATAAATGCAATCATCTTTCCTTTTGGAAGGTTTAGACTTACATTGTTCAAAACAACCTTTTCGCCGTAAGATTTAACTAAATTCTCAGATCTAATCATGCTTTTCTCTCCTTTAGTATTAAGTAAATAAAGTAAATTCCTCCTGCAAAATTAATAAGGACACTAATCGGTGCGCTGTACTTGAAAACTCTTTCGGTAAGATACATGGCTGATACCAAAAGAGTTGAACTTGTTAGAAACGCCATTGCAATCCTTGCTGTGTGCTTGTATGTAGTGGTCACCTTTCTGGTGATGCTGACAACAAGTATGCCTAAAAAGGTAATTGGTCCTACAAGAGCTGTTGATATAGAAACCAGCACCGCTGTGACCATCAAATTTTTAAGTACCACCCTGCGATAGTTAACTCCCAAGTTGACCGCATGCTCTTGACCTAGTGATACCACATCAAGGTAAGGGTTATCCCTGACTGTCAGAAGCATTGTTACAGCAACTAGAATAGCACTTACTTGGAGCAAATTTTGGTTTACGTTATTAAAGCTTGCAAACATCTTGTTTTGCAGTATAGAGAATTCATGAGGATCCAATAGAACCTGCATAAAAGATGACAAGCCGCCAAACAAGGAGCCAATAACTGTACCGGTAAGAAGAAGGAAGTAAATGTTTTTCTCCCTTCCTCGGAACAATATTAGAAACAAGCCAAACGAGCAAATAATCATAACAAAAACGGAGACAAAGAAATTTGTGTATCCGCTCATCATGGCAATCTTCTTCTGACCTGAAAACATGACAATAACTGTTTGGATAAACAGGTACAAAGCATCAAAACCCATGATGGATGGCGTCAGCAGTCTGTTATTGGTTATTGTTTGGAAGGTTACCGATGAATAACTAACACAGTATCCCACCAACAAGACCGCTGCAATCTTGCTAAGACGCCTGGGAAAGAAGAAATATGCATTCTTTGTTGTCAGGCCTTGGAACAAAAACAAGCTGCCTGTCAAGAGAAGCACGAATGTAAAAAACGCTGCTATTGCAATTGTTTTCTTGTGTTTTTTTATTACTTCCATGGCATACCTAGGCATTTTTGAACGCCTTTCCTTTCCTTGCAAATATCAATAATAAGAAAATGATGCTACCCAAAACACTGACTACCACGCTTATAGACACCTCATAGGGATATATGACAAGTCGCCCAACAATGTCGCATACAAGTAAGAACAATGCTCCCAAGGCTGCGGTGTCAAAAAGACAGTTTCTCAAGTTGTCACCTTTATATAGCGAAACTATGTTGGGGATTATCAGGCCGACGAAAGCAATGCTTCCGATGGTTATCACAATGGTTGTAGTGAGGAATGAGACTATTAAAAGACCCAACAGTACGGTTTTTTTGTAATCCAGTCCAAGGTTTGTTGCAATACTTTCACCCATGCCAGCTATGGTAAATCTACCTGCGAACAGATATGCTATTACCACCATTGGCATTCCTATATAAAGAAGTTCATACCGACCTTTAATAACCAGTGAGAAATTTCCCTGAAGCCACGAGGAAACATTCTGGATTATGTTGTACCTGTAGGAAATGAAAGTGGTAAGAGAACTTACGACACTTCCAAGCATTAGGCCTATCAGAGGCACCATAACTGCACTTTTATACGGCACTCTCTGAGTTATACTTATAAAAATTAGATTGCCCAAAAAAGCTATAATAAAAGCTACCAGAATTCTTAGCAATTTTGACTGCTCACCTGCAAGAAGGATTGCTATCAGGACTCCAAGCCTGGACCAGTCCATGGTTCCGGCTGTTGTTGGTGATACAAACTTGTTGCCGGTTATGGTCTGCATGAGCAGGCCTGAAATGCTGAGTCCTGCGCCTGTTATCAATATGCTCAATAGTCGAGGCAATCTGCTTATAAACAAGGTTTGCAGGTGATTGGCTTCTCCTTTGAGAACACCAATCCACGTAAAGCTTTTTGCACCGATGCTTAGAGATATGAGGGATAAAACTATAATTAAAACTATTGTTATTGCTTTGGTTTTGGTTTTTGCAAAGTCTGTCACGCTATCATCTCCATATTCTAGTTAGCATATGCTAACTGATTTGGAATATTACCATGTGCTTTATATGCTGTCAATGCAATTCCGGAAATTTAATAATTGTAAAGAGTTAGACACATCTAACTTTTAGTCTTCATTTTGCTCAGACCAAATTGATTATTCACGGCAACAATAGTATAATCTTATCGCTTATCATGTTGGCAGGCAGGTGAGACCATGGACAAACAGAAGTTGTTGCTAGTTGAAGATGATGAAACCATTGCACTGGGTCTTTCATACGCTCTTGAAAAACAGTTTGATGTAAAAGTATGCAGAAATGTAATGACGGCACTGGAGGAAATAAAGGGCATTGAATATGACATTGCACTAATTGACATTACTTTACCTGATGGTGCAGGTTATGAGGTCTGCAAGGCTATAAAGGAAAAGTGGAATACCGGAATTATTTTTCTTACTGCAAGAGACGATGAAGCCAGTGTGGTGATGGGGCTTGACATTGGTGCGGATGATTATGTAACCAAGCCCTTTCGTCTAAGGGAGCTCATGTCCCGCATCAACAGTGTGCTGAGGAGACGCGGAGTAAAGGATACTGTTGACAATATTAAAAAGTATGGCAATGTTGTTGTGGACCTGAATCGCGGTGCAGTTTACAAAAATGGAAAAGAGGTTTTTCTCACTGCACAGGAGTACAAGCTTCTTTTGAAACTCATAACCAATGAAGGCATGGTAATGACCAGAAATAATCTGCTTGAGAGCATATGGGATATCTCGGGAGACTTTGTCAATGATAATACATTGACAGTGTATATAAAAAGGCTGAGAGAAAAAATAGAGGACGATCCTCAGAATCCTCAAATAATCAAAACGGTCCGAGGAAGAGGGTATATTATAGAATGATGCTGAGAAATCCCGAGATTAAGAAGTTTATGATCATCCAATTACTTGTCTGCCTGGTTTTTGTATTAATCTCTTCACTCATGAATGCTGTAGCTGGATGGATGGTTCTTATAGTTACAATTATCCTTAATGCCCTGTTTTTTGGATTTACATTTCTCAGATACCGCAAAATAAAAGAGCTGGTAATGTATATTAACCGAATTAGCAATGGTGAGTTTAGATTGGATGTAAGGGACAATAAGGAAGGCGAGCTGAGCATCCTGAAAAACGAGATTTACAAGGTTACCGAAAAACTTACTGAGTACAACCAAAGATTGCAACAAGAAAAATTGTATTTGTCCCAGTCGCTGGCAGATATATCTCATCAATTGAAAACACCTCTTACATCGATGATTATTATGTGTGAGATACTAAATGACCCGGACCTGCCTCAAGATAAAAGAAAAGAGTTTGTTTCACAGATAATTGTTCAGTTGGAAAGAATCGACTGGCTTGTATCAACCATGCTGAAAATGTCCCGATTGGATGCAGGGGTTGTTACAATGAAGAAAATGGACATTTATGTGTCTGATTTAGTTGAGAAAGCAAAATCTGCACTTATTGCACCCATGGAGTCGAAAGAGATTGAATTGGTCACGCAGTTTGCTTCCGAGGATAAATTAAAATGTGATTTTAACTGGACTTGTGAAGCGGTAATAAACATATTAAAGAACTGTATTGAGCACACTCCGCAAAAGGGAAGGATTGAAATAGATTACTCGGATAATCCTTTGTACCATGAGCTGACAATCAAGGATAACGGAGCGGGAATATCCAAAAAGGATTTGCCGCATATCTTTACCAGGTTTTACCGTGGAGAAAATGCTTCTGCTGAAAGCACAGGCATCGGTCTTGCAATGGCAAAAAGCATAATAAACGCGCAGCACGGAAACTTAATAGTAGAAAGCCAAAAGAACAAGGGGTGCAAATTCATGATACGTCTGTATAAAACCGTTGTGTGACAAAATTGTAATAATTGCTGTCATTCAACTGTCACTTAAGTGCAATAAAATGTACCCAGCAAATAAATCAAAAAGAGGTGCATTATGGAGATTTTAAAAGTTGAAAATGTTACAAAGATATATGGTAAAGGGAACACAGCGGTAAAGGCTCTTGACAAAGTCTCCTTGTCAGTTGAAAAGGGAGAGTTTATTGCTGTGGTTGGCCCTTCAGGATCAGGAAAATCCACGCTTCTTCATATAATTGGAGGTGTGGATAATCCCACATCAGGCAAAGTGTACATCAACAACACAGATGTATTTAGCCTAAATGAAAACAATCTGGCGATATTTAGAAGAAGAAACATAGGACTTGTATATCAGTTCTACAACCTGATACCAGTTCTAAATGTAGAAGAGAACATACTACTGCCCCTTCTGCTTGACGGAAGGAAGGAAGACAGAAACCATTTGAGCAATTTGCTCAGTACACTTAACTTATCCGACCGTACCAGACACCTGCCAAACCAGTTGTCCGGTGGCCAACAGCAAAGGGTGTCCATAGGTCGGGCGCTGATAAACAACCCGGCACTTGTCCTGGCCGACGAACCAACAGGAAACCTTGACAGCAAAAATTCAGCGGAAATAATTGAACTTTTGCAATACTACAATAAAACATATAATCAAACCCTGATTATAATTACTCACGATGAGCGTGTTGCGCTGCAGGCAGACAGAATAATCAGCATTGAAGACGGCCGCATCGTAAGCGATGAGAGGATTGTGCGGGGTGTTGAAAAATGAATGTTGTAAAACGCATTACTCTTCAAGGTTTAAAAAAGAACAGGACCAGGACGCTTGTTACGATAATAGGTGTCATACTGTCCCTTTCAATGATAACTGCGGTTACCACATTTATATCCAGCTTGCAGTCATATATGATTAATCTGATAATTGAACAGGATGGCGACTGGCATGTTGGAATATATAGTGCACCACAAAGCGATCTGAGCAAAGTTAAAGAAAGCAGCGATGTGGACAGCTACTCTGTGATGTGCAATATTGGATATGCATATCTGGACGGTGGGCTGAATGAATACAAGCCCTATCTGTTTCTTGTATCCTTCACCGAGGACACCTTTAAATCGTTTCCGTTAAAAGTTATTGAAGGTCGTCTTCCCGAAAACGAAAGTGAAATTGTAATTCCCAGTCATATATACACCAATGGGGGTGTCAAGTTTGCTGTAGGGGACAGGATTACCCTGGACATAGGTCACAGAATGACACATGACGGATACAGACTTACTCAGTCCAATCCGTATATAAAACTGGAGGATTTGGAGGAAGAAGAATACCTGGATGTCTTTACTGCAAAGACTTATACTGTTGTCGGTATCTGTGAACGTCCTGGCTTTGAGAGGTATGTTTCTCCGGGATACACCGTCATAACGTACAATGACAACCCGAGTCTGACAGACAATGAATTTGATTTGTTTTTCAAGGTCAAAAAACCATCAAAAGTATATGAAGTGGTTGGAGATTTAAAGCTTGAAGGAGATTTTGGCTATCATGGCGAGCTGCTCCGGTTCATGGGAGTGAGCTCCATAGGCAACCTGAATGCAGTTCTTTACAGTATTGGCTCAATCTTGCTTGTGCTTATCATGACATGCTCCATCTCTCTCATATACAACTCTTTCTCAATATCAGTTAGTGAAAGAACGAGACAGTATGGACTTCTGTCCGGTGCTGGTGCTACTAAAAAACAGCTCAAGGCATCTGTATTTTATGAAGCTTTATACATAAGCGTTATCGGCATACCCCTAGGCATTCTGGCAGGTATTCTTGGAATTGGAGTTACTCTAAATCTTCTGGAAGATACCTTCAAGTCCATTGCCAGTGCAAACAGCACTGTACGTTTTACTCTGAGCGTTTCAGTGGCATCGATTGCTGTAGCAGCCGTTGCAGGTATTATCACCATTCTTTTATCCGCCTACATTCCTGCAAGACGCTGTGCAAGGTTATCTGCAATGGACGCTATTCGTCAGGTGGCGGATATAAAGATGAAGCCGAGGAATGTAAAGACCTGGAGAATAACAAGGAAAGTTTTCGGTATTGAAGGGGATCTTGCCCTAAAGAACATCAAGAGAAACAAAAAAAGATACCGTTCCACTGTCATATCGCTCTTTGTCAGCATAGTTCTTTTCATATCAGCCTCGTCTTTGTCAAGCTACATGATTGACAGCGTGACAACAGTATACCAGAATCTGAATTACGACTTGTCCTACAGAACAGGGTTAAATGACAAGTTTGATGAGAAAACACAAGCCGTGTATGAAAGAATAACAAGACTTGGCAGCATCAAAAAGTCCAGTGTGATTAACAACATGTATGCTAGATTAACCCTGCCAAAGAGCAAGGTTGATGACGATTACTATAATCTCATAAAAAGTCATGGATTTCTGTCTGATGGGGACAATCTGGACATATTTATAAGCCTGTATTATTTGGATGATGTTACCTTCAAGGAATTCCTGAAGGAAATTGGTGAAAACCAGGCCCTGTATTTCGATGAAGAAAACCCTCGCTGTCTTGTCGTGGATCGTCAGCAATATTTTGACTATACCCAGGAGAGGATGATAGACCAAAACATCCTAAAGCAAGAGGTTGTGAAAGAAATTGATGTGACAATAGACAATGAGCAAGGGTATGAGCCTGTCAAACTGGCTATAGGAAAATATGTTTCTGATACCCCTATAGGTATAAGACATTACAGCGACTACAACTCCATAACGGTAATGATTCCTCAATCCATAAAAGACAGCGTGTTTGCTGAATATAAGGATATGTGGGATACTAACCTGACCATGTATTTTACGTCAGACAATCCTTTCAAGGCGGCCGAGGAGATTGCGGAAATACTGCTGGAAGAAGGGCTAAGCACATCCAAATTGTCCAACCATGCTGAAATACTGGCTAATACGAGAAACATAGTGACGATAATAAATGTGTTTGCCTATGGATTTATAATCCTCATATCCCTAATTACCGTTGCCAATGTATTCAACACCATATCAACCAATATGGAGCTGCGTACGAGAGAGTTTGCCATGCTCCGTTCGGTAGGCATGACATCCAAAGGTTTTAGAAAAATGGTCAGCTTTGAGAGTGTCTTTTATGGACTCAAGGCCCTCATATACGGCTTGCCTGTAGCTGTTGGAATAACATACCTGATATATAAAAGCATGCTTCAGGGAGTGGATGTAAGGTTCTACATTCCTGCAACCAGCATGTGCATAACGGTGATAATGGTGTTTGTGGTTGTGTTTGCCACAATGACATACTCCATGAACAAGTTGAAGAAAAAGAACATACTTGAGGGATTGAGAATAGAAAAATAAGGAATACCACCAAGTTTTTGTAAAAGAAAAAGCTTCGGGAAATATTGGCGGATATTTCCCGAAGCTTTAATCCTATATTGACACCTCCCTTTAATAAGTATAATATATAGAGGAACCTATGTTCGAATAAAAGACTATGAGGGGATAAATGACATGGATGACAAAAAGGTAGATGAGAAGAAGGTAGCCGAAAGAAGAAAAGCATTGGAAAATGCTATTGCGCAAATAGACAGACAATACGGCAAAGGCGCTGTTATGAGACTAGGCGAGAATGTTCACATGAATATTGAGGTAATCCCCACTGGTGCATTAAGTCTGGACCTGGCGCTGGGTGTTGGCGGATTGCCAAGAGGCAGGATAGTCGAAATATATGGCCCTGAAGCGTCCGGCAAGACAACTGTAGCACTACATGTTATTGCTGAAGCTCAGAGGCTGGGTGGAGATGCCGCATTTATTGATGCTGAGCATGCATTGGATCCTGTATATGCAAAAGCTCTTGGGGTGGACATAGACAACCTTATAGTATCCCAGCCTGATACAGGTGAACAAGCTCTCGAGATTACTGAAGCCCTTGTAAGAAGTGGCGCTATTGACGTAATTGTAATAGACTCGGTGGCTGCTCTGGTTCCAAAAGCCGAGATAGACGGTGAAATGGGAGACGCACATGTCGGACTTCAGGCAAGACTTATGTCCCAAGCTCTCAGAAAGCTTTCCGGCGTAATAAACAAATCAAAATGTATTGCAATATTCATTAACCAGCTTCGTGAAAAGGTAGGAGTTATGTTTGGCAACCCTGAAACAACATCAGGAGGACGAGCTTTGAAGTTCTACTCATCCATAAGGCTTGATGTAAGACGCGTGGAGGCACTCAAGAGTGGTACTGAAATAATTGGAAACAGGACCAAGGTGAAGGTGGTAAAGAACAAGGTTGCGCCACCTTTCAAGGAGACGGAATTTGACATAATTTATGGAGAAGGCATATCAAAAGAAGGCTGCATACTGGACGTGGCTGTTGAAAAAGACATTATCAAGAAGAGCGGCTCGTGGTTCTCATACGGAGATCAGCGCATCGGTCAGGGTAGAGAGAATGCAAAGGTTTTCTTGAGAGAGAATCCGGAAGTAACTTTGGAAATTGAAACAGCCATACGCAAACTGGTTGAAGAGGAAAAGGAAAAGAAGCGCGCTCTGATGGAACCTGACAATCCGTTTGATCCGAAATCTACCAAAGGGTGAGACAAGCCGTGGAAAATGAAAACGGACTTTATGTCATCGAATGCAATAAAAATGACGATGGAAAATATTTTGTAACTTTCAGCAACGGAGAAACCGAAACTTTTAGCGAGGATGAGGTAATGGAACACTGTCTATATGATATCAGTGTTCCATTAAACTGTTCTTTTGAGGATCTTGTGATAAAAATAAAGAAAAGAAGAGCGTTAAAGTCAATTGTTGGCTATGTTGCACGCACCCTGAGAACAGAAAGGGAAGTAAGGGAGAGGCTTTTGTTTTTAGGATATAACGACGCTGTTATTGAGGAAACCGTGGCCTATCTGAAAACCCAAGGGTATATTGACGATAGGGAATATGCCAGAAAGTATGTTAACACTTCACTAAAGACAAAAATTGAATCAAGAAAAATGTGCATGTACAAACTTGTCCAGAAAGGCATATCGGATGATATTGCTGAAGAAGCAACCAGGGTGATAGACGATAACGAGCAGATACAAAAACTTATGCAGAAGAAATCGGTAAGGCAAAAGGAAAAGTCAAAACTTAGAGGATATCTCTATTCAAAAGGGTTTAGTGTTGAAAGCATAAACCGTGTGCTGGGTGATGACACATATTAAATATGGACAATTTGCTCAGAATGGTATAAAATAATTGGGTTAAAGACGCTGTTTAGTTTGCAGATTAGTTAGGAGTTTGTATATAGATGAAAATAGGAATGGTATCTCTAGGATGTGCAAAAAATCAGGTGGATGCTGAAATAATGCTGGGTCAGATTAAAAATAGGAATCATGAAATAGTGGTTGATCCAGATGAAGCGGAAGTAATTGTGGTAAACACCTGTGCTTTTATTGAAAGTGCCAGGGAAGAAGCAATAAATGCAATACTTGAAATGGCATCAAAAAAGACTACTGGAAGCCTTAAATACCTCATAGTTACAGGATGTCTTGCCCAAAGACATGCAGAAGACATAAAGAAATACATTCCCGAGGTTGATGGCATCATTGGTGTTGGTGGGTTTGACAAGATATGTGATTGCATTGATGAACTAGAGAATAAAGAAAAATTCATATACAACAAGCCGACACAACAGCTGGACTATTTAAACAGCACAAGAGTCCTGACTACACCCGCAGGTGTTGCATATCTGAAAATTGCAGAAGGCTGCGACAACAGGTGTGCGTATTGTGCCATACCTTCCATTAGAGGGCCTTTCAGGAGCAGGCCTCTTGAAGATTTGCTTAGGGAAGCCGAAAGCCTGGTGGAGATGGGTATCAAGGAAATCATATTGGTAGCCCAGGATAGTACAAGATACGGTCTTGATTTGTATGGGAAACCAAAGCTTTCGGAACTGCTTGTTGAGCTTGACAAAATTGAAAAGCTTAAGCTTGTCCGGGTTATGTATCTTTATCCTGATGAGATAACCGCAGAACTCATAGATGTCATGAAGAAATGCGAAAAGGTGGCAAAGTATGTTGATCTTCCCCTTCAGCACATTAGCGACAAAATACTAAAAGCAATGAATCGAAGGGGCTCAAGCACGGATATCAGGACGATAATCAGGGAGTTCAGGGAAGCAATACCTGAAGTGGTTATAAGAACATCATTGATTGTCGGTTTCCCAGGAGAGACCCGGAAAGAATTTGATGAGCTTTGTGATTTTGTAAAAGAAATGGAATTTGACAGAGTTGGTGTCTTTGCATATTCCAAGGAAGAGGGTACAAAAGCCGCATCAATGCCAAATCAGGTTGGCAAGAAGGAAAAGACTGCAAGAGTAAACAAGCTCATGGAAATCCAAAGGGACATTTCCTATAAAAACAACCTCAAAAGGGTTGGAAAAACATATGATGCAATTGTGGAAGGTGTTGCGGATGACGGCATATTCTATTACGGTAGAACATATGCTGAAGCACCTGAGATAGACGGATACGTTTACTTCACTTCACCGGAACCTCTTGAATTTGGAGAGGTCGAAAAGGTAAAAATATTGGTTGCGGACAATTATGATTTGACCGGTGAGGTTGTTTGATATAGAATTAAGTTAAAACATTTACCAAAAGATAGGAAGGCTAAAAATGAATCTACCCAACAAAATTACCATTGCAAGAATTATTATGATTCCAGTATTCATGCTTTTTGCATTTCCTTTACCTGCATGGTTTCCTGGAGAAAAGTTTTTCTCAGGACGCTATTCAGCGTTGATAGCCTTGATACTATACATCATTGCATCAGTTACAGACACGGTGGATGGTCACATAGCAAGGAAATACAATTTGATAACGAGTTTTGGAAAATTTCTTGACCCAATCGCTGATAAACTTCTTGTAATGGCAGCAATGCTTGCTTTGGTGCCGATGAATAAAATGTATCTTTGGATAGCTATGATAATACTTACAAGAGAGTTTATTGTAACTGGTGTCAGGCTTGTTGCAGCGAGCGAAGGTGTTGTAATAGCGGCAGGCAAGGGCGGCAAGCTTAAAATGGTGTTGCAGACAATTGCACTTATAACCCTTCTCGCATCAAAATTGTTTGAAGGTACGACAGGACTGGCTGAAACAATAGGGGCGGTAGTAATTGTGTTTGGTGATGTAATGCTGATTGCAGCAGCCATTGTTACTATTGTTTCCGGATTTGAATATGTGAAAAACAATTTAAGTTTGATAGCAAAAGATATGTAAGTTTGGAAAAGGCTTCAACACCTGAAGCTTTTTCCATATTTTTTTCATTTAGTCATAATTTTTCATTCCCAATCATAAAAAATCCTAAAAATTGCTCTTGCATTCCTCTGTAAAGTGAGATATAATCTGTTTATTATTATCACATGGTAATAATTTTCTAATATTATTATATATATAGCATATCACTATGGAGGTGCACAGTTGGCTGGTAAGTCAGATAAAAGACAGAAAAGACATAAGTTGTTGATAGAAAAACTCAAGCAGGATCCATTTCTTACAGATTCTGAGCTTGCCGCATATTTGAATGTAAGTGTACCAACCATTAGACTTGACAGAATGCATCTCAATATTCCCGAGCTAAGGGAAAGGATGATGGAACTTGCCACGGATGCAACACTACCTGACAAATCAGAGAAATATGGGGAAATAATAGACCTGAAATCAGGTAGCTCCGGTATATCGGTAATGGTGACCACCAAAAAGATGTGTTTTGATGAGAGGGATATGGTCAGAGGTTGCTGCCTGTACAGCATGGCGGAATCACTTGCCATGACAATCATAGACGAACCTGCGGCATTGATAGGAGTTGCCAACATAAAATACAAGGTACTGGTGACTTCAGATACAAGACTAGTTGCTCGTGGGGAAGTAAGAGTCAAAAGAGAAAACAGCTTCATTGTATGGGTTAAAATATATAATGACCAAGTTGAAGTTTTTAGCGGAAAATTTATACTTAATAAAGAATAGTTGGGTGAGGAGAGTTAATGAGAGTACTTGTAGATGCAATGGGCGGAGACAATGCTCCGCAAGCTATTGTAGAAGGATGCCTTCAGGCATTGGAAGTGAATAAGGATTTCAGCATAACGCTGATAGGCGAAAGGAGAAAAATCGAAGATCAGTTAATTGACAAGGATTATGACAAGGAAAGACTAACCATAAAGCATGCTTCAGAAGTAATAACCAACAACGAAGTGCCCACCAAGGCCATCAAGAAGAAAACGGATTCTTCAATGGTTGTCGGTTTCAATATGCTTAAGAACAGGGAAGGAGACGTTTTCGTATCTGCTGGAAGCAGTGGAGCATTGCTTGCAGGAAGCGTATTCATTTTAAGAAGAATAAGAGGTATTTCAAGGCCTGCTCTTGGCTCGATAATACCTACTAAAAGGGGCAGAATCATACTCCTTGATTCAGGGTTGAACTCTGTCATTAGGCCGCAGAACTATCTGCAGTTTGCATACCTTGGTGCAGCCTATATGAAGAGTATGTTCGGTGTCGAGGATCCCAGAGTAGGGCTTGTAAACGTGGGAACCGAGGAGGAAAAAGGAACCGAGGCGGTAAAGGAGGCAAATACACTTCTTAGACAGTCTACCTTGAACTATATCGGTTTTATCGAAGGCAAAGATGTGTTTGAGGGGATTGCAGACGTTGTTGTAACGGACGGATTTACAGGAAATGTCATGCTCAAACTTATAGAAGGTACTGCAACATACTTTTTCAGGGAAGTAAAAGGTGTATTGTTGCGCAACTGGAAATCAAGAATCGGAGCAGCGTTTTTAAAGAAGGGTTTTGAGGACTTCAAAAAATCCATGGATCCGGATGTTAATGGAGGAGCTCCAATACTTGGAGTCGATGGCCTGGTCATAAAAAGCCATGGAAGCTCCAATGCTCGCACGATAAAGCACGTAATATTGAAAGCAGTAACGCTGGCTGAAAGTGACTTTATTAGCGACATAAAGAAGGAAATAAAAAACATGTAATATTATGGTGTATATAACTAAATTAAAATAGACAATAATAATAAACAAAATTTGAAAGGAGAAATGAAAATGTTTGATAAAATCAAGAAGATTGTTGTTGAACAGCTTGGTGTAGACGAAAGTGAGGTTACACCAGAGGCGTCATTCATCGATGACTTGGGAGCGGATTCTCTTGATATAGTGGAACTCATCATGGCTATGGAAGATGAATTCGGTATCGAGATTCCCGACGATGTGGCGGAAAAAATCACAACCGTAGGAGATGCGGTAGAGTACATCAAGACAATACAGTAATAATAAATACTGTTATATATCATAAGGTGTAATTTGCGTAATTACACCTTGTGATATTTTTATACCAAAGGATGAGTAGGATGAACAAGAAAAAGTTAAACGATATTGAAAAAATATTAGGGTATTCGTTTACAGATAAATCATTGCTGACAACTGCTTTAACCCACAGCTCCTATGCAAATGAACAGACCCCGAAAGTACCCCACAACCAAAGGCTTGAGTTCTTGGGAGATGCGGTTCTGGAACTCATAATAAGCGAGCATATTTATAAAAAGAATCCAGGCATGCATGAAGGGGAGCTTACAAAGCTAAGAGCTGCGCTCGTTTGCGAGGACACATTATACAAGGTTGCCAGTGATTTATGTATAAACGAATACATTCTATTGGGAGCAGGAGAGTCTCAAAGAGAGGTTAGAATGTCAATTATGGCCGACTGTTTTGAAAGCATTGTGGCTGCCATTTTTCTTGATGGTGGCTATAAGGCTGCCAAGAACTTCATAAACCGCAATCTCGAAAAAATATTTAAGTACGGCAGCGCAAGCGGCCAGAAGATAAACTACAAGACGGAACTTCAGGAGAAGTATGCAAGGACACACAGCATAGTATATACAATTACGGATGTGGAAGGTCCTGAACACGATTGCGTTTATACAGCAAGAGCTGAAGTTGGAGACAAGTTGGTGGCATACGGGACAGGCAGATCAAAAAAGGAAGCAGAACAAGATGCTGCAAGAAGGATTCTTGAAATGGACCTTGGATAAGCTTTATAATTGTCCTCTTATGTGTTAGAATAATTTTAAAAAGATGATAGGAGAAGGTTTTATGATAAAGGTTACTGTTTGGAATGAATTTATACATGAAAATGTAAACGAGCATGTAAGGAGTATTTATCCTGAAGGCATTCATAACGAAATAGCAAAGTTTTTAAGCAAAAACGAAGACATACAGGTAAGAACCGCTACATTGAGAGAGCATAATCATGGGCTTGACGACGAGATTCTTGACGACACTGACGTCCTTATTTGGTGGGGACACGCGGCCCATCACGAGGTATCTGATGAAATAGTGGCAAAAGTACACGAATGCGTTCTGAAAGGCATGGGCTTCATAGCGCTTCATTCAGCCCACTACTCAAAACCTTTCATAAAGCTTATGGGCACCAGTTGTTCTCTGAGATGGCGTGATGACGACAGGGAAAGGCTTTGGTGTGTAAATCCAGGACATCCAATAGCCAGAGGAGTTCCTGAGTATTTTGAAATACCGAATGAGGAAATGTATGGAGAATTCTTTGATATACCGACACCGGATGAACTGGTTTTCTTAGGCTGGTTTAGAGGCGGAGAAGTATTCAGATCAGGTTGCGTATTCAACAGAGGATACGGAAAAGTATTCTACTTCCAGCCAGGTCATGAAACTCATCCAATTTACAAGGATGAAAACATACAGAGGATCATTACAAACGCAGTATACTATCTAAATCCGGTTAAAAGAAGAGAAAGGATATCAGCTGATTGCACAAAAGCACCAGAAGAAGACTTGTAATACCAATATTCGTACCTCATGTAGGATGCCCCAGACTTTGCGTATTCTGCAACCAGAGGTCAATTAGTGGAAATATTAACATACCTTCAAGGCAGGAAACGACCGACACCATAGAGCAGTATCTGGAAGTTGCAAACAGATATGATGTGGTGGAGGTTGCTTTCTTTGGAGGCAGTTTTACCGCCATACATCCTGCCTTGCAGGAAGATTTCTTATCCTGTGTGTATCCATACATTGGCAAGGGTGTTGATTACGTAAGGATATCAACAAGGCCGGATTGCATAAATGATGAAATATTGATGAGATTGAAAAAGTACAGGGTTCATGTAATTGAACTTGGTGCTCAATCCATGGATGACAAGGTACTGGAAGCGTCATTGCGCGGACACACGTCAAGGCATACCATTGAAGCCTCGGAATTGATAAAAAGAGAAGGTTTCGTTCTTGGCCTTCAGACAATGCCGGGGCTGCCTATGTCGGATAGAAATAGCGACATTGAAACAGCAAAGAAAATTGCAGCACTTGGGCCTGATTTGGTCAGAATCTATCCCACAATAATCATTAAAAAAACACACCTTGAAACAATGTACAGACAAGGAAAATATGAGCCGCAGACCCTTGAATACATGATTGACTTATGTGCCGAACTTGTGGAAATCTATGAAAAAGAGGGAATTGATATTGCCAGGATAGGTCTACAGTCATCTGAAAACATGACTGAAGAAAAGGAAATAGTGGCAGGACCATATCACCCTGCGTTTGGCCAGTTGGTGCATTCAAGAAGGGCTTTGCAAGGAATAGTGGATAGAGTGAGGGAAATGAGGATTGGGGGCGGTAAGGTTTTAATCAGAGTTCCTGAAAAGGAATTGTCGACGTATATAGGGCAGAGAAGAAGTAATGTATTAAAGCTTAAGGAAATGTTCAATTTTGAGGATGTAAGGTTTATTCCGGATCCGCTCATGGATAACGGATTTGTTTTAGAGTAATCGTCATCATGGGAAAGGTAGTAGGTTAAAGTGGACAAGGATAGGATAAGTACATCATATATAGGTGTTCTGGATGGAGTTAGGGCATTCTCCGTTTTCATTGTGGCCTTCTTTCACTTTTGGCAGCAGTCCTGGTACAACAAGGTCATATATTATTCCTGGTTTGACAAGATTGGAATGAAGGAAATCAACCTGGAATGGTTGTGGAGAACGGGGTATGTGTTTGTCGACATGCTGATACTTCTAAGCGGCTTTCTCCTATTTCTGCCGCATGCAAGGCACATGGTGGAAGGAAGAAAGCTTGACAGTACTGTAACCTTTTATAGAAAAAGGATTGCACGAATAGTTCCCTCATATTATCTGAGTGTTCTTTTTCTGTTGTTTTTCTCAGTAATTCCCAAACAGCAGTTTTCATCTATAGAGCACCTGAAAAAGGACTTGTTCGCCCAGCTTACATTTACACAAATGTTTGATCCCATGACAAAAAACACCATGTTCAACGGTGTTTTATGGACCGTGGCGGTGGAAGTCTCGTTTTACATAATATTCCCTCTCGTTGCCTACTTCTTTAAAAAGAAACCAGTGATTACATACATATGCATGACGTTGACAAGTTTTGTATACATACAGCAAAGAGTACTTAAAGCAAAAGACCTGGGATTTATGATAAATCAAATGCCCACGTTTCTAGGTGTTTTTGCAAACGGCATGATGGGTGCCTTGATATTTGTACATATAGCAAACAGGTACAAAAGAGAGAAATATCTGTCTGCCATGTTCACCCTTGTGTCGATTCTATCCCTTTACATGATTAGGCTCATTCTTAAAGAAAGTCTGTTAAGAGCACAAAGCAATCAGGTATGGCAGGTAGAGTACAGATACATTTTGTCCCTTGTATTCCTAATGTTCATTATCTCATTAAGCCTATCTGCGAAATGGCTGAGATTCATATTCTCAAACAGGTTTGTGAGGTATCTGGCGACGATATCCTACAACTTCTACATATGGCATCAAATAATTGCGGTAAAGTTTAAATTTGGCATGGGTAAGAACAACCAGATTAGGATTCCGCATTGGGAAGGCGACAGATCGCCGAACTTTACAGGAGACAAAGCCTGGCAGATTAAATACACATTAATCATACTGTTTGCATCAATTATCGTTGCAACCATACTTACATACTTCTTTGAAAGACCAATGGCAAACCTAATATTAGGAAAAAAGAAATCAAAAAAGGTAAAAGAGCAACTAATAGAGGAATACGTAGTTGATAGAGAGAATTTGACCGATAATGCGATTTAAAATATAATGGTAAAAAAATCAGGATGGTGGTGCGATGAGGATTAGAATGTTTGGCAGAGTCGTGTACATGCCTCCAGCGCTTGTTGCAACTGTTGTTTTAATCATCATTTTGGCATTGGCTATCATTGGGTACAACCTGTCTGAAAATGACAGGGATGCAATTACGAACCACACGCCAACACCCCCGCTTACCCAATCGGAAATTCAAGTAACAGATCCTCCCCTGATATCGGTACATGTAATTGGCTGTGTCAAAGAGAAAAAAGTTGTTAAAATACCCGTAGGAAGCACAGTGGAAGATGCTGTTGTTGCAGCAGGCGGTTTTACCGAGGAGGCTGACACGGATGCGGTAAATCTGGCTTACAGGTTGTCCGACGGAATGCAAATAAGGATCCCCTCAATAGATGACGAGGATAAAACCTGGATTGTTTCCCATGGAGATAACGGTGGTAACGGCGGCAACAATGAAAAGATTAGCATTAATAAAGCGAGTGTTGCTGAACTGGCCACATTGCCGGGCATTGGACAGACTCTTGCCCTGAGAATAGTGGATTACAGGGAGAAAAACGGTGGATTCAAGACTCTTGAAGAAATAATGAACGTTCCTGGTATAAAGGAAGCTAAATTTGAAAGCATAAAAGATTACATAACTTTATAAATGCAATGAGGTGCGGCAATTGTAAGACCGCACCTCATCGTGTGGCAATATGTACCGGTTGTGTTGACATGTATTAAAAAGCCGTGCATTAAAATACACCGGCTTGTGACCGCTATTTTGCAAAATTGTTCAGTAAAACAGAGAATGCACCTCTCTTGATGATCTTGTTGGCATGTTCCTCCAATATAGGGCGTGTAATGCTTGCAGGCATGTATTTCCCATCGAATTCGGAGGCTATGTCTCTAATTTTTTCAATAACGCCCGCATTCCTTTTGCTTAACCTGTAGGAAATGTAATAGTTGTCATTGTACTTGTACAAGGATGCAGGTACGTTTCTGCTCTGTGGTATGGTAAGAACCATGGAAATCAGATTTTCAAAATCATTGAAAACCAATACCTCGTAATTTTCATTGCAGCTTTCGTCACTGTAACGCTTTTCCTTTGCTTTTTCATTCTCATCGTAGAGAAGGATGGAATTTAGGAAATAGTCGTTATGATGCAACTCGTCAGAAAAGTCCTTGTCTTCGCCATCAAAATCGAAGTTTTCATCGATTGGGAGAAGTTCTTTTAGATAAGCAAGAATTTTCAGTAAGTATGCGGGATTAAAATCAAAGGTGCTGTTGTCTATATTCTTTGCATTACTGGTTCTTGTAACAGTAATGATGTGGTCTTCCTGTTTGTTTGATGCGGGTTCATGAACAACTCTACATTCTGATATGTCAAAACCAAACTCTATTTCAGCGTGGCTGATTACATCAAGCAAAAGTCTTTCGTATTGAGGAGTGTCATACTTGAACTTCTGGGCGTCAAGATTTCTCTTTTTCAAATCTTCAGCCGTCAAAGTTATTCTTATTACGTCTTCGCTGACTTTTTCAATTTTCATAGGTTGGTCCTCCTTTTACTAGCACTTTTACATACAGAGCTCGCTGTTCTTTATGTACACTACTATTATACTTTAATTTAAAAAAAAAGAGAAGCAAAATGATTAACGTTATACATATTTTCTATTAACATTATGCTCTCAATTGTCAAATAATATGCGATTATCTCAACTTTACCCTTGTTTTTTTCTCAAATTCATATATACTGTAAATATGCTCCCGAACATCGGGTTTACTTGAACTTAGGTAGGAGGATACATTTGAGGAGAAACAAAAGAGAGGCCTTGGTCTTGATTGCATTTATGTTCATAGGCAGCATTATTGGAGGCATAGTTGGAAAACTATTGTCGTATATCCCACATTTGGAGTTCATCGATAAAATTGGAAAGTCAAACATTTTATCCGTAAGTTTCAATCCTCTGTTTGATATTAATGTAATACGGTTTGGTTTTGAACTGAGTTTGGGTGTTAACATCGGTAGTATCGTGGGCATTATACTGGCTATTGCTATTTGGAGCAGGAGATATTGATTGAAGTTTTCTGTTGCCCGACCAGAAACAACTTTCTCGGACATGATTTGTACAATGCTTTGGCCGACAAAAATTGTTGACAGGAGTGTAGCATGAGGACTTTGACAATTAAGGAAATGCCCGTAAGTGAAAGACCTTACGAGCGAATTGAGCGTTTTGGGGCAGCCAGTCTTACGGATGCGGAATTGATTGCAGTCATCATTAAATCAGGATACAAGGAGCAGACTGCTGTCGATATTGCAAGGGAACTTTTAAGGAGATGTGGGAGTGGCGGATTGGTTACTCTTACTGACATGGAATTGGACGAGCTCAGGAGAGTAAAAGGTATAGGACGGGTAAAAGCTATTCAAATCAAGGCTTTGTGCGAGCTGGCAAGACGCATGAATGGAGCTAGAAATGTCAGCAGTCACAAGATGAGAATAAGGAGCACAGGCCAGATAGCGGAGATATTAATGGGCGAGATGTCCCATCTTAAAAAGGAAGTACTGAAAGTGGTTTTGCTTGACAGAAAGTTGCAGATAATCAAGATTAGCGACGTTTCGGTTGGCACAATAGACCAGGCGCTCGTTCATCCAAGAGAAGTGTTTTCGGATGCAATTAGGAATCATGCATCTACGATAATAATAGCGCATAATCATCCAACCGGACATGTCGAGCCCAGTGAGGATGACATAAACACCACAAAGCGGTTGATTTTGGTTGGAGACATAGTTGGAATAGAAGTAATTGACCATATAATAATCGGCAATGGAACGTATCACAGCATGCATGCTTCCGGTATAATGAAGAAAATTTTGGAGAGTATAGCTGGTAATAATATAAACTAAGTTAAATGGGGAGAGAGAGTATAAATGCCAAAAGACATAGGAATCGACTTGGGAACAGCAAACACATTAGTCCATCTTCGGGGAAAGGGGATAATAATCCGCGAACCATCGGTGGTAGCAGTTAACAAACTAACCGGTCAAATTCTGGCAGTTGGAGATTCAGCAAAAAGAATGATAGGCAGAACTCCGGGTAACATAATGGCGATAAGGCCTTTGAAAGATGGTGTTATTGCAGACTTTGATGTAACGGAGCAAATGTTAAGGTACTTTATTAAAAAAGCTGTGGGAAGCTGGGGAAGACCAAACATACTCGTATGTGTACCTTCCGGAGTAACTGAAGTTGAAAAAAGTGCAGTAATTGAAGCGGCAAGAGCTGCAGGCGCAAGAAAAAGAACTCCTCAAATAATAGAAGAACCTATGGCTGCGGCGATAGGAGCAGGGCTCCCAATAGAAGAGGCCACAGGAAGCATGATTGTAGACATTGGCGGTGGCACCAGTGAAGTTGCCGTCATATCCATGGGCGGCATAGTTACCAGCAAGTCGCTGAGGGTTGCAGGAGACAATCTGGATGCAGCAATTGTTGTATACGCAAAGAAGGAATACAACCTGCTGATAGGAGAAAGAACAGCTGAGGAAATCAAGCTGACAATAGGTGCCGCATACCCAAAGGCACAGGAAGAATACATGGAAGTAAGAGGCCGCGACCTTCTGACAGGACTCCCTAAAAATGTCAGAATATCATCTTCAGAAGTTGTAGAAGCGATTAAGGAACCAATAAATCAGATTGTTGATGCAATAAAATATTGCCTGGAGTGTACTCCTCCGGAACTTGCAGCAGACATAATGGACAAGGGAATAATGCTTACTGGAGGCGGTGCAATGCTTTCCGGTCTAGACAAGATTATCAAACTTGAAACCGGCATGCCTGTTGTGATAGCGGAGAATCCACTGGATTGTGTCGCATTAGGTACGGGAAAATGCCTGGAGGATGATGAATTGTGCAGGGTCATTTTCTCTAACAAAATTGAAAGCTATTACGGGATAGGATGATAATTTGTGCCCAGACACGCTAAAAATACGATTTTTATACTGGTGATATTAACTATCTTTCTGTTGGTGGTCATAATTATCTCTAGTGACCCCAACAGCAAGATTCATTCAGTATACAAAGTTTTAAGCGTCCCCGTACAGGCAGTACAAAAAGGAGCAAGCAACCTTGCCACCGGAATCAAGGACAGATTTGAGGCAATCGGCTCCTATACTGACCTTATAAACGAAAACAAGAGACTTAAGGAAGAAGTTGACAAACTACAAGGTTACAAAAATAGAAACGAGCAGCTGGAGACGGAAAACCAGGAATTGAGAGCACTGCTCGAACTAAAGGACTACTATCAGGAATACGACTTGATTGCAGCAAATATAATAGCCAAGGACGTTACGGATTGGTACAATGAGTTCACTCTTGATGCAGGCACGCAGGAAGGGGTATACATCGGTTGCCCTGTGATAACATCCAAGGGACTTGTAGGTATTGTATCCAAAGTATCGGCCCATACATGCAAGGTCATGACTTTGGTGGATGAACAGAATGTCATCATGGCCCGTATATCAAGAAGCAATGAGCTGGTAAGGCTTAGAGGCATGACTCCTGAAAACTATGAATATTTGCTTAAACTGGACAGGATATCAGCGTCATCAGACCTTTATGTCGGAGATCTCCTTGTGACTGCTGAGAGTGGAGGAGTATATCCAAAAGGGATAGCCATTGGCACAGTTATTGAGATAAGTACAATTGCGGAGACGGAAACTAGATATGCAATTGTAGAACCGCTTGTGAATCTGCCAAAGATAAGCGAGGTATACATATTGAGCCTTCCGGAAAAAGCAAGAATTACAGAAGATAAAGAATAGGTGATCAAGTTGCGCAAGCAGAGACTTGAAAGCAGACTGAACAAAAGATTGAACAAGGTCTTTTCGTCTTTAATAATAGACAGTTCTGAAAGTGTGAGCAAAATTACGAAGGGCCGCATAATATACATCTCTTTATCTGTAATCTTTCTCCTTATTATCCAAGAAGCAGTTTTTAATGATCTGAGGATTTTTAATGCAAAACCCAACATGGCAATTGTCTTTCTCTATACCATATCAGTTGTTTTGCATGTCAGACCCGCCATGTTTGCAGGATTGTTTGCAGGTCTGTATGTGGATATAATGTATGGCAGGTATTTAGGGGTTTATTCTCTTTTATTCATGTTGTTTGCGGCTTTTGTCTCCGTTATTAGTTTTGAACAAGTGAAATTGAAAACAATCTGGAGTCTTTCAATTGCGATACCCTCATTTTTAATATATACTATGGTGGAAAGCTTTACAGCAAAACTCATAGCTCTTGCAAGAACCGGCGGTACTGTATTGTATGAAAACTACGGCGTTCACATGTTGAAAAGGATACTGCCGGTAACTCTGTATGACGTTATAATCTTTTTCATACTGTTTGTACCAATAAGACTGATATGGGACAAACTGGGTCCAAAGTATGAAATTTTCTAGGATGGTGAAAGCATGAACAAGCTTTTTCTTAATTCATTGAAAGAAAGACTTGCGAAGATATTTAAATCAAGAATATTCTATGTCGGCCTAGGTATAACTGTTGCCATGACCGCAATTTCAGCACGTCTGTATTACCTTCAAATTGTGCAGGGAGAGCAGCACAAGGACAACGCCGCCACTATCAACAAGGTCGTTTTGTACACCGAAACTCCAAGAGGTAACATATATGACAGAAATGGCATTTTGTTGGCCACAAACAGGGTTGCATACAAGGTGCAGATGGTGAATGTGGACAGAGATCAGAGTTTTAGGGATGAAATGTATTTAAAAGTGATTAACTTGTTGGATGAAATGGGTGAAGATTACAACAACCCGTTAAAGAGATATATAGATTATCCAATAGCTTGGGGTTCGTATCTTGAAGGTGAAGAAAACGAAGACAGACGAAAGGCTTGGATAAATGGTATTGCTTTGAGAAAATCCGATAGGGACAAGATAAACACGGCCAAGGATGCTTTTGATTATCTTAGAAACGTGGTGTTCAAATTTGACGAATCCTACACGGATGAGGAAGCGTACAAGATAATGATTCTTAGGTATCAGACGTATACAATGGGTCTTAGCTACATGGTGCCTTTGACAATTGCGGATGATGTGTCCTCAAAGACAATGGAGATTATCGAAGCAAGACATCTAGAGTTTCCGGGAATATATACGGAAGAAGTATATTACAGAGAATACGTTCATGACGAAACCTTGAGCCATATAATCGGCTATGTAAGAGCTATAAACAGTGAGGAATATGAAGCCCTCAAAGACCAAGGGTATGATAGAAACAGTCTAATAGGAAAGAACGGCATAGAAAGGGCGGCGGAATCTCTTCTTCGCGGAGTAAAGGGAACCAGAACAGTATATCAGGATATTGAAACGGGAATCGTAAGGGAACTTGAATCAACAGAACCCGTACCAGGGGATGATATATACCTTACCATTGATGTTAATCTTCAAAGGGCTGCTTACGATGCGCTTGTAAAAACAATAGAAGACATAATTGCAAGGAAGGACAACAAAAAGAACTTTGGTGATGCAAAAGCCGGCTCTGTTGTTGTTACGGATGTTAGGACGGGAGAAGTGTTGGCTATGGCAAACTATCCGACGTACGACAACAAAATATTTCTTGCACCTTCCAGTGATGAAGAAGCTCAAAAGGCAATAACGGAGCTGTTTCAGGATCCAGATAGTCCAAGCCTTAACAGGGCAACACAGGGCCTTTACCCTGTAGGTTCAACGTTCAAAACCCTTGTTGCAATTGCAGCTCTTGAAGAAGGGGTAATGACTCCCTATCAGAAAATTAAGTGCCTTGGAATGATTGAAGTAAACAACAGGGTGCACAGATGCAATGCGTATCATTATGATATTGAAATGGTAAGGGCTATCGCTGAATCCTGTAACGTCTTTTTCTATGAGACTGGAATAAAAACTGGTATAAGGAATTTGGACAAGTGGGCGAAGGCTTTTGGTCTGGGTGAAAAAACAGGTATTGAGATACCTGAATACGCAGGATACAGAAACAACGAGGAAACCATGAAGCTGATGGAGTCTGATATTTATCACGTATGGACGCCGTCAGATACAGCTCAGGCTTCAATCGGACAGCTGTACAACCTGTTCACTCCCATTCAGCTCAGCAACTACGCTGCTGCCATTGCCAATGGGGGATACTTGAACACGCCGCATTTGATTGCCGCTTCCGTATCCAACAGCGGACATGTGGAAAAATATGAAGCTGAAAGGAAGAATATTGGAGTCAAGGAAGAAACATTGAAAGTAGTCCAGGAAGGTATGATTACCATGTCCAAGCTGAGCGGTATTGCGAAAAGGGAGTACAGAGGTTTTCCGGATGGTTTTGCAGCAGGCAAAACGGGAACTCCTCAGACTGGTCTTGAGGCATTCGGAAGAAGCTCCCACTCGGTGTATATCTGCTATGCTCCATCCGATAATCCTGAGATTGCGATTTCCGTTGTTATTGAGTATGGTGCATCGGGTTCAAACTCCATTGCCGTTGCAGGCGAGGTTTTGAGAGCATACTACGGCGACACCGGTCTTGGTGAAGGGTTGCCTGCAAGAAAAGACGGACTGGGATTTGGAGACGGTTTTAGAAATTTCAAATCTCTCATACAAGGATAAAGTTGAGGAGAGTAGTCGAACCAATAGACATACAACTAGACACGCCCAATACGCATCAATAATTGCCATACAAACAATATTCGGGCTTTCCTCTTAATAATACACATTATTATGGAGGTAGGAATATGAGTGAGGTTATTGTTGTTACTTCGGGCAAAGGTGGTGTCGGAAAAACCACTACAACGGCAAATATCGGTGCCGCACTGGCACTTGAAGGAAAACGTGTGGTATTAATCGATACGGACGTGGGACTTAGAAATCTCGATTTGGTTATGGGACTTGAAAACAGAGTGGTATACACACTTGTAGATGTTATCGAGGAAAAATGCAGGGGAATTAAACAGGCACTGATAAAGGACAAGCGTTTTCACAAGCTGTATATCGTCCCTGCGGCGCCATCGGGATACAGGCACCAGATTAAGCCGGAACAAATCGTAAAAGTATGTGAACAGCTAAAAAAAGAATTTGATTATATAATAATTGACTGCCCTGCGGGAATAGAAAACGGGTTTGAAGTGGCAATTGCACCTGCGGATTTTGCAATTGTGGTCACAACTCCGGAGGTTTCTGCAGTAAGAGATGCGGACTGTGTCATAGGTTTGCTTGATTCAAATCATGTAAGAGACCACAAGCTGGTCATTAACAAGGTAAGACCTGAAATGGTTCGAAAAGGGGAAATGCTCAGCATCAATGACATTGTGGAGATACTGGCGGAAGAACTCCTTGGAGTAATCCCGGATGACGAGGATGTAATAGTTTCAACCAACAGAGGAGAACCCATAGTACTGGCAGGAAGAAGCTCTGCGGGCAAATCCTACAGGGACATAGCAAGAAGAATCATGGGACAAAACGTCCCCCTGGTCGATTACACCAGGAAAAAGGGCTTTATGCAGAAAGTGTTTGGTAAAAACGAAAGGGGGTACTACTATGAGGCGTAACAAGGGTAATTACATAGGCTCGAAGGAAATTGCAAAGAACAGGTTGAAGTCCTGTATAAACAGTGATAGAGTAAAGGTTGACCATGATGTAATGCAGATGCTTGAAGCGGAAATTAGGAATGTGGTTTCAAGCTATATAGATACAAAGGGAGCATCTTTTGAATTAATAGTTGAAATAGGTGATGGGAAAAACAATGGGAAAGATAATAGTACTTGATGAACTTACAGCAAACAAAATAGCAGCAGGAGAAGTAATCGAAAGACCAGCGTCTGTGGTTAAAGAACTTGTGGAAAACTCAATAGATGCCGGTGCTGACAATATATCCATTGAAATAAAATCCGGTGGGATAAAGTATATAAGGATAACGGACAATGGTCAGGGATTTGAACCTGACGATGCGGTGCTAGCCTTTGACAAGCATGCAACAAGCAAGATAAGAGTTGCAGAGGATTTGGAGAATGTAAATACTCTTGGCTTCAGGGGAGAGGCCCTGCCAAGCATTGCTTCGGTAAGCCGTGTTAAACTTGTAAGTAAAACTGCGGAAGCCCCTGTTGGCGTATGTGTGCACCTGGAAGGTGGAGATCTGATAGAGGTTAGTGAGATAGGCTGCGCAAAGGGTACCACGTTGGAGGTAATGGATCTTTTCTTCAACACACCTGCCCGATACAAATTCCTAAAAAAGGACCATGTGGAGGCATCCTACGTAACCGATGCCATTGAAAAGATAGCGCTGGCAAACCCAGATGTGTCTTTCAAACTTGTTTCAAATGGAAAAACCGTTCTACAAACTCCGGGCAACGGAGATTTGCAAAGCACAATATATGCGATATTCGGCCGTGACGTCGCCACTAAACTGAAAGAGGTAAAGTATGAGGAATCCCATATAAACGTAAATGGTTATGTGGGGGATATCTCTCTTATGTATTCAAACAGAAACAGGCAGATATTTTTTGTAAACGGCAGATACATAAAGAACAAAACCTTGTCCGCTGCTTTGGACAAGGCCTACAGCACCCTAGCCATGAAGGGGAAATTTCCTTTTTGCGTATTGTCGGTAAAGATAAATCCAATGCATGTGGATGTGAATGTGCATCCTGCCAAGATAGAGGTCAGATTTGACAACGAAGGCCTTGTTTTTGAAGTTATATACAGGGCGGTGACGAGCGCATTGTTTGAAGACAGAAGAAAGTCTTCAATAGCTACTCCAAAAACCATACAAAACCATACCCAAAGTACGGAAAGGAGTTATGACACCAAACCTGTTACATTTGAGACCTTTGAGCAGTACCTGAAGATAAAGGAAGAGGAAATTCCTCTGGAGGTTGAAGTTGAAGTTGAAGTGGAAGAAAAAGAAGAGGAAATAAAGGAAGAGGCGGTAGCTGAGCAAATACCGATAATGCAAAGCGCAGTTGAAGTCGCTAAGGAGACAGTAGTTGCAGAGTCCTTGCCTCAGGAGAATATAATCCAGGAAAGGACGGAGAATAAGAAAAGGGAGAATGAAGTATTTGAATTTGCCAGAATAATTGGGCAGGTATGGAATGCATACATTTTGTTCGAGCATGAGGGCAAGCTCTACATGATGGATCAGCATGCTGCTCATGAAAGAATAATGTATGAAGAATTAAGAAGAATAATAAATGGAAGCGAGCCGATGGTACAAATGCTTTTGTCTCCAATAACAATGGAGTTGTCACCGTCAGAGTTTCAGACACTAAAAAACAACTTTGACTATTTTGCCAGACTGGGAATGGAAATGGAGGAGTTTGGCACGGCTTCAGTTATCATTAGAACACTGCCAACTATTCTGCTTGACGAAAATATACACTCGTTCATCCAGGAAGGTCTCGACAATATTATTTCAGGTGGAGAAACCTCTTTGTACAATGACGAGACAATATTCCAAATGGCTTGTAAGGCAGCAGTAAAAGCGAATAAAAGGTTGGACTTAAGGGAGATGGAGGAGCTGATTAGAAGAATGAGCACATTGGATAATCCTTTCACCTGTCCGCATGGCAGACCAATTGTTATTGAGATTACGAAATATGAGATAGAGAAAAGGTTCAAGAGAAAATGATAAAGGCGATTGTGATTACAGGACCGACCGCATCCGGAAAGACGGGCATATCAATAGACTTGGCGGAGAAACTGAATGGGGAGATTGTTTCCTGCGACTCAATGCAGGTGTACAAAGGCATGGATATAGGGACAGCAAAACCTGTCATTGAGGAAAGGCGTGGAATACCCCATCATATGCTGGATATTGTAGAGCCATATGAAACCTTTGACGTTGCCACATACAAGGACATGGCTGTTTGCTGCATAAAAGAAATTGCAAATAGAGGCAGGACTCCTATACTGGTTGGGGGTACTGGATTATATGTTAATTCCCTTGTTGATAACATACAATATGTAGAATCCGAATCAGATTCTGAACTAAGAAAAGCTTTGTACGATTATGCAAAAAAACACGGAGCCGAAGCACTTCATGCAAAATTGAAGGAAATTGACCCAAAGGCTGCGGAAAACATACATGCAAACAATATAAAAAGGGTTGTAAGGGCAATCGAGCTGTCAAAGCTGACAGGTATGACTCAGGAAGAAAGAAACGCATTGTCAAAAAGCGTCAAAAGCGATATAGAGTATGTAGTATACGCAGTACAAATGGACAGGGAGCTATTGTACAAAAGAATAGACGAAAGGGCGGAGAAAATGGTAGAGATGGGCCTGGTTGAAGAAGTAACAGGCATAAGGGAGAAATGCATCGAGGCCTATTTAAAAGGCATAAGCCCCTCGCCCACACTGAGCAAGACAGCATTGCAGGGAATTGGATACAAGGAGATCCTTGAGTATCTTGATAACAAGTGTACTCTCGAAGAGAGTATTGATAAAATTAAATTAAATACAAGGAGATATGCAAAAAGACAAATAACCTGGTTCAGAAAACCCAAATGGGTTAACTGGGTAACAATAGAGGAGTTGAAGAATATATATTCATTATAGCTTTCTGAACACTCCAATAACCTTTCCGAGAATAATCAGCTCATTTACGTAAATCGCCTTCAGATACCTGTTTTCAGGCTGGAGGCGATAACAGTTTTCTTCCCTGTAAAAGGTTTTTACTGTGGCCTCGTCCTCAAGAAGAGCTACAACAATATCGCCATCATTTGCAGTGTTCTGTCTTGCTACAAGAACCATGTCTCCATCAAGGATGCCTGCTTCGACCATGCTGTCGCCCACAACATTAAGCATGAATGTTTCCTTGCTGCTGGTAAAATCCCGGGGGACAGGAAATGTTCTCTCAATATTTTCGACAGCAAGAATTGGCGCGCCAGCAGTAATCTTCCCTATAACTGGAACCTGAACTACAGGTGCGTCAAAATCAATATTCAAAAAAGGATTCACAACATTTTTGGTACCAGTAAGCCTTATACCTCTTGTTTTTGAATCATCTCTTTCTATGTAACCTTTTCTCTTCAATGCCTCAAGATGTGTATATACAGTGGAGGATGATTTCAAGTTGACAGCAGCACAGATTTCTCTAATTGAAGGCGGATAACCGTTATCTCGTATATATGCTTCAATAAAATCCAGAATTTCCTGCTGTTTCGGTGTCGGTGTGTTCTTCTTTCTAGCCATTTAAGCTGAAACCTCCTATTATTTGTTATGAACAGTATAGCATACTAAAATGTTCCGAGCAAACTTTTTATCGAACAAATATCTACTTTTTACGTTTTTTATCGTTTTTATTTTCGAACAACATGTCAACCATTGCATCTATGGTGTTCCCGGTTTCCTCAGAATCAACTTTTGAGTCTTCCTTTGAAAACTTCAAACCACTGTTAATATATGCCCTCTTCAAGGTAAACTTCTTTTCACTGTAGCCCGAATCTTCTTTAGGATATATGTTGGTTGCAGAGAAGGATATGTTATCAAAATCGTCATTCTTTATACTACGTTTCGGTACACTTACGTCAAACATCTCATATACTTTCTCAAGCTCAGTCTTCTCTTCCTTCTCCTCTATCTCAGGTACTGAAAACTCCAGAATTTCAAGTACATCGTTGTCACCAGCTTGCTCCTCATCAACTTCTTCAGTATGTATATCCTGAACTTCTTCTTGAACCTCGAGCTGCTCTGTGTTTTCTGTGTTTTGCTCGGACCAATTTGTTGTTTCCATTTCATCCAGCATAGGGTCAAGATTTTCATCATATTGGTCCGAGTTAGGGATGGCTGGTTCTTTCTCCATATCGTTGTCATTTTCTGTACTGTACAATAGCTGCTCTGTACTTTCTTTTACATCCACAGACAGTATGGGTCCCCATCTGCCCGGCAGGGTGAAGGAATCATCCAGCTGGATTTCAATATCAGGTTTTGTTTTCAAGGTAGTATGGTATTCCTTCAGTGATGCTGGTATGAAGGCAAATGCACCTGTTATACCGAACGATGCAGTTATAGCTATAAAAGGCGTTGCTGCCAGAATGGTTTTGTTGTCAAAAGGCATAAAGATATATGCTGTAGTAAGGATTAAAGGATACGTTGCAATCAATACATATTCAATCAAAAGATCCTTCATTGCATTAAATATGCCAGCAATAAGGCTGAATATTAAAAGAACAAAGAGTACGGAGGAAATATAGTTGATTGTATCATTACCCGTGTTTATGGAACCGCCCCATATTTCCGTTATCCGTGAAGAAACCTCGGATATTTTTTCATAAGCACTGCTCCCGGTGACGTTGTTTAATTTAATTACGTCCCAGAAGCTTGTTCCAATCATTTCGTCTACTAAAAGCGATATTGCTACAACAAGTCCAGAAGTTCCAAAAAAGTACAGGAATCTTAATGCATAGCTGGAGCTTCTAATCCTGTCTATACACTTTAGCAGGTAGAAGAAGCAAAAAGGAAAAACCATGAGCATGTATGCAAAGTTCAGTGTTGATGCTGAAATAAATGCAATGCTCGCGCAAATAGTTGTCAGAAGTGCAAAGGTTTTTGAATTGTGCATAAACGAGTAGAGAACCAGCAGAACGGACATTAATATCATTGTTTCGGCTATAAAATATGCAAGATTACCGTTACCAAGATAAACATGTAAAGGATTCAGAGTCATCAAAAAGACAGTTAAAAGCCCTTCCTTTTCCGTGTAAATGATTTTGGCAATTAAAAACGCAATTAGAGAGCTAATTAGTCCGGCCGCAATTATACCTAATGTTATTAATGAGACCAGATCTACATTATCTGCATATGAAAGTACAAACAACCTGGCAAGAACCTGAAACGCCAGTATCAGAATGAGTAGCAGTGTTGTAGGTACGTTTTGCATGTCGCTGGTGTATCTGCCAAAGTGAGGATTCAACAAAACTAGCAAAAAAGCAAAAATTGTACCGACGGTCAAGAAAGTGAGCAGTGGGTTGTCCTGCTTTTGAAGACTGCAAGTAAAAATATATGTTGCAGATAAAAGATTTACAAACAAAATGATTCGTACAATGCTCCGAATGGTGGTCCTTCTGTGCATGGTGTCCTCCGTATATGCTTTTTCTTTTGTATATTATTGTTATATTTCCTTCGCATTTGATTATACATTATATTCCCAATATCAACAAGAAGAATATTAAAGGAAAAGGCTGCCCGTTTTCTGGCAGCCTTGATTCCGATTCAATTTTTTTCTTCGTTTGCTTTCCTGTTCGTTATCCAGGATAAAAGATGTATGAACAGGTAGATAACCAGCATCACAACGAAGATACCAGTCATTCCCTTAAGCATTATTAGCAAGCCTTCTTTAATCAAATTCCAATCCATAATATCATCCCTTTCACATTAGCCTACTGTCTACAATAGCTGCTTTACCAAGGACAGTATGATTCCTCCTGCAACCACCGATGCAATCTGGCCTGCAACGTTTGCACCAACCGCATGCATGAGCAGGTGGTTCTGGTTGTCCTCTTTCAATGCCATCTTCTGAATAACTCTAGCCGACATTGGGAATGCCGATATACCTGCAGCACCAACCATTGGGTTGATTTTCTTGCCGTCTTTCAAGAACAGGTTCATGAACTTGGCAAAAAGCACTCCGCCTATTGTATCGAATACAAAGGCAAAAAGACCGAGCAGCATGATTATAAGTGTATCGATTCTTACAAACTTGTCTGCCTTCATTGTGGATGCTATGGTAAGGCCAAGTAGTATGGTTATAAGGTTGGCAAGGCTTGTCTGCGCTGTCTGGCTGAGGTTGTCCAACTTCATGCATTCACGTAGCAAGTTGCCAAACATAAGCATTCCAACCAAAGCAATAGAGGCTGGAGCAACAAAACCTGCAATTACAGTAACGAATATGGGGAACAGAATCCTTGTAGTTCTGGAAACTGATTTTGGGTTGTATGGCATTCTTATCATGCGCTCTTTTTTGGTGGTAACGAGTTTAATAGCAAAAGGCTGAATCGTTGGAACCAGAGCCATATATGAATATGCAGCCACAGCAATTGCACCTACGTATTCGCTCTTAAGAACCTGTGATACAAGTATTGAGGTGGGTCCATCAGCTGCGCCGATAATGCCTATGGATGCCGCATCTTTTATATCAAACCCAAACAGAAGTGCAACCAACAGTGTCAGGAATATACCAAACTGGGCAGCCGCTCCAAAGAACAGCATCTTTGGATTAGAAAGCAGTGGTCCAAAGTCAATCATTGCACCTATGCCAATAAACAATAGAATGGGCATGGCTTCGGAAGCGCCGATTCCCACTTCATATAGCCAGTCAAGAATACCGACTACCGGCTCGTCAAGTCCTTCCATCTGCTGGGTTACCACGCCGCTGAAGGGAATATTTACAAGAATTGCGCCAAATCCCATTGGCATGACTAAAGCGGGCTCGAAATCCCACTTGAGCGCCAGCCATATTAGCAAGCCTCCAATTACATACATCACCACTTGCTGAGGTGTTACACTTTTAATACTATGAATAAGAAACTCAAAATTCGAAAAAAAACTCAAACAGCTTCTCTCCTTTAGCAAATTAGGAACATGAAAAATGCCCTCAAAACATTATATCACAATATGGTTATTGTGCATAAGAATTTTTACTCTACATGTCTTCTCTTTGCAAAGGTCCACACCTTGTTCATGAAATAGTTTAAAATCGTGGTAATGGGAAGCACCAAAAGCTTTGCCCATCTTTCGTCAATACCTATAAAATCTACACTAAGCATCATAAGAAGCCAAGAGGCAAACATGTACACCAAAAACGTAACAACAAACCTGGGGGCCGACTCCATGGTTTTTACCTTTGAGTCTTTAAAAACCCAGAACCTGTTCCATAAATAGCTGTTCACACCACCAGCAATGTCGCCTATGGCATTTGCTATCTGAAAATTAATACTAAAATACAGTAATATGCGGTATACAACATATGTTACAGCGGTGTTGAGTATGCCAACCATGCAGAACATAATGAAACGCTTGTACTTTATTAGCATGTCTTTTGCAAACAGAAATACTCTCATAAATACCTCCAGAATTACTCCCATTTATTATACCATGAAAAAGCAAATATTAATATCTTGCCACTAAATTGAAAATAAAGGTAAACAAGTATTTATAATTGACACAAGATACAAGAAAGGTTAGAATTATGGTGTTCTGTAAGAATATCTAGGATAAGGGAGTGGTCTATTTGAGCAAGATCAGGGTGGGGATAATCGGATGCGGCGCTATTGCGCATGCTGCCCATATACCTGCATATTTGAAATGCGAAGATGCAGAAATAGTATACTTCTGCGACATAATAAAGGAAAGAGCAGAAGAATGTGTTGAAAAATACGGGGTTGGTCAAGCTGTAACGGATTACAAGGTTATTGCACAGGATGAAACCATTGATGCAGTATCTGTTTGCACTCCAAACAACATGCACTCGATAATATCCATTGACATGCTGCGTGCAGGAAAGCATGTGCTTTGCGAAAAGCCTGCAGCAAGAACTTATGCGGAAGCTTTGGAAATGCAAAAGGTGCAGCAAGAGACCAACAAGGTCCTTAACATAGGTGTTGTAAACAGATTCAATGCAAGTGTTAATGAAATCAGGGACCTTATCAACAGTGGAAAGCTCGGAGAAGTATATCATGTCTATGTAAGCTTTAGAGCATTCAGAAGCATTCCAGGTCTTGGCGGAGATTTTACAAACAAGGCAGTTGCAGGCGGAGGAGCATTGATTGACTGGGGCGTGCATTATCTGGACATAGTCATGTACTGTCTGAACGACCCGAAACCGGAAACTGTCAGCGGTCAGGCATATTCCAAGCTTGGAGTCAACATGAAGGAATATAAATATGAATCAATGTGGGCGGGTCCTCCAAATTATGATGGAGTGTATGATGTGGACGACTTTGTAACGGCGTTTGTTCGTACTGAAGGACCAACCATATCATTAAATGGTGCCTGGGCTCAGAATATCAGGGAGCAGGACACATATATTGATTTCCTGGGAGACAAGGCAGGCATAAGACTTCAGTATGGCGGGGACTTCAAGCTTTACTATATCGAAGATGACGAGTTCAAGGTTGCAAGTTCAACGAGAGAACCAGTGAATCATTTTGATGCTGAAATAAGAGCGTTTCTGGATTGCATAAAGTCGGGTGAGAAGCTGCCATCCCACATAGATTATGCAATACTGACATCGCAGATTATGCAAGGAATCTATGATTCTTCCGATCAAAGAAGGGAAGTTTCATTTGTTAAATAAATAATATGACAGACTATTTGAAAGGAGATAAATATGAGCAAGGCTTTTAAAATTGGTGTAATTATTGACTCATTCTTAAAACCAACTTTCAGAGAGGGTCTCGAGTCTGCTGTAAAGGTTGGTGCGGAAGGTATTCAAGTATATGCTGTTAGAGGAGAAATGGCTCCATGGAACCTCAACAAGGAACAGAGAGCAGAAAAGAGAAAGATGGTTGAGGATTTTGGACTCAAGATATCCGCTCTTTGCGGTGACCTTGGCGGCCATGGGTTCATGAACAAGGAAGAGAATCCTGAGAGAATCGAAAAGTCAAAGCAAATCGTTGACCTGGCATTGGAGCTTGGAACCAATATAATTACAACACATATCGGTGTTGTTCCAGAGGACAAGAACGATGACACATACAAAATAATACTTGAAGCATGCTCGGAATTGGCTGAATATGCAAACAGCGTGGGTGCATACTTTGCAATAGAAACAGGTCCAGAAACCGCTGTTGTTTTGAGGGAATTCCTTGACCAGCTTCCTGGCAAGGGAGTGGCTGTAAACTTTGACCCTGCAAACCTTGTAATGTGTGTGGATGGAGTGCCTGAGAGGGATGTCAAGACTTTGGGTGACTACATCGTTCATACTCATGCAAAAGACGGCATCATGGTAAAAGGCAAGGATCCTGCAAAGGTTCAAGAAGTGCTTGATGCCTGCGGTTATGGAGATACTGATTTTACCAATCTTCCATGGATTGAATTGCCTCTTGGATGCGGTCATGTAGACTTCCCCAAGTATCTCAAAGCTCTTAAGGAAACAGGATTTGACGGTTTCCTGACTATAGAAAGAGAAACAGGTCCTGATCCATTCAAGGATATTGAGATGGCTGTCAAGTTCCTGAAGGAGCAAATGGCAAACCTTTAAGATTTGAACTTATTAACTCAGAGACTATAAGTCTTTGAGTTATTTTTAAATTTATTGAACATATATTTACTAAAATGCATCTTTGTGATATATTAGACAAAAGTAAAGAGTGCCTAATATAATGACAGGAGGTAGTATTATGAAAATCAAAAGGATTGCATTATTGACACTAGCTGCTATCATTTGTTTTTCAATGTTTATGGTATCGGCATCAACTAAAGGTTATGTAACCGATGGTCTTGTTGGTTTCTTTGATGGAAGCAACAACCAGGGAAACAAACATGACAAGCAAAGTACAACCTGGAAGGATCTGAGCGGAACTGGCAATGACATTACCGTCAAGTTGGATGACAAATGCAAGTGGAATGACAATGGTTACTTCAATGATTCAACCAGGATTTATCTGCCACAAGCTCTGACGGATTTGATTAATAGCAACGAGTTTACAGTGGAAATTGTTCTTAATACCTTTAAATCAAAAGGTTTGCACTACAATCCAATCATGAACTGTGACAATGACATGTTCTCTTTGTTCCGTAGAATAGGAGATGAAGTTATGCAGTTCAAGAACAACGGAAATCCAAGACCTACTTCAGAGACAGGCGTGGCTCTTGATTATCTTTCCGAAAGAGTGACACTGACCATCACCTACAAGGTGGGTGGCAAGTCAACCATGTACATAAACGGTGAGAAGATAGATGCACAAAATGCGGGTGTAGCCGTTGGTGCAGACAAAATGTTCTTTGGACACGATGATGCGACAAGAAACTTCAGCACAAATTATGAATACTTGCGTTTTTATAACAGAGAATTGTCAGCAGATGAGGTTTCAAAGAACTACAACGAAGACCTGAAAGCATCAAACCCAACCACTGGTGTAACTACAACCTTCTTCTACATGGCAGTGACTCTCGGTCTTGCAGGCACCGCATTAAAGGGTATGAAGAAAAAAGAGGACTAAGATAATTGAATAATCAGCAAAGGAGCTGTCGCAACTGCGGCAGCTTTTTTCGTGTTTAACACATCCGATTTAATCGTGACAGTATTTTTCATCTATGATATAATTTCATGAATCGGGATACCGATAATCTTTAGGAGGATTCTTTTATGACAAAAAACGACAACAACAAAATCATGATAATAGGGTCGGGACCCATCATAATTGGACAGGCTTGTGAGTTTGACTACTCAGGAACCCAGGCATGCAAGGCGTTGAAAATGCTTGGTTATGAAGTTGTTTTGGTAAATTCAAATCCTGCTACCATTATGACGGATCCGGAAACAGCAGATGCAACGTACATTGAACCGCTTAATGTAGAAACATTGGAAAAGATAATTGAGAAAGAAAGGCCATTTGCTTTGCTGCCAAGTTTGGGAGGCCAATCCGGACTGAATTTAAGCCAGGAACTGGCCAAGAAGGGAATCCTTGAAAAGTATGGCGTCAAACTTCTGGGCGTGCAGCTGGATGCCATTGAACGAGGCGAGGACAGAATAGCCTTTAAGGAAACAATGGTAAAGTTGAATATTGACATGCCGAGAAGCGCACCTGCGTACTCAGTGGAGGAAGCTGAAAAGATTGCAGGGGAAATGGGATATCCTGTTGTTGTTAGGCCTGCTTACACCATGGGCGGTACAGGCGGAGGAATAGTTTACAACATAGAAGAATTAAGAACGGTAGTATACAGAGGCATAGCAGCATCGATGGTAGGACAGGTGCTGATTGAAGAATGTGTGCTTGGATGGGAAGAACTGGAGCTAGAAGTAATAAGGGACAAGGATGGCCGCAAAGTTACCGTCTGCTATATAGAAAATGTAGATCCTATGGGTGTGCATACAGGTGACTCTTTTTGCGTGGCTCCAACAATAACCGTGTCGGAGGAACTAAAGAAGAGGCTTCAGGACTATGCATACAGAATAGTTGACGCAGTAGGCGTTATTGGAGGCTGCAATGTGCAGTTTGCCCACGACCCTGTAACTGATAGGGTTGTAATAATTGAAATAAATCCAAGAACTTCAAGGTCATCCGCTCTTGCATCAAAGGCCACTGGATTTCCTATTGCTTACGTTTCAGCACTGCTTGCAGCAGGTATAACACTCCCCGAGATTCCATACTGGAAGAAGGGCACTCTAGACAAGTATATACCTGAAGCAGATTACATTGTTGTCAAGTTTGCAAGATGGGCATTTGAAAAATTTAAGGATGCAGAGGACAAGCTGGGCACCCAGATGCATGCGGTGGGAGAAGTCATGTCCATTGGCAAATCCTACAAGGAAGCCTTTCAAAAAGCCATAAGGTCTTTGGAAACAGGAAGGAGCGGTCTTGGATTTGCAAAAAACTACAACCAGCTTGACAAGGATGAGCTGTTCAAACTGCTAGCCCATCCCACCAGTGAAAGACAGTATGTCATGTATGAAGCGTTCAGAAAAGGTGCCACCATTGAAGAAATCCATGAACTAACAAAGATAAACAGATGGTTCCTTGAGCAGATGAAGGAACTTGTGGAGGAAGAGGAGGAACTTCTTAAATACAAGGGGAAAATGCCTCCTGTTGAACTTTTGGAAAGAGCGAAAATAAACGGTTTTTCCGACAAGTATCTTGCCCAAATACTTGAAATTGATGAGAGGGAACTCTGGAAGTATAGGGAAGAAAAAGGCATAATTCAAAGATGGGAAGGCGTCAATGTAAGTGGAATTGAAACAGAAAGCTACTATTACTACTCCACATACGAAAAAGGCATGAATATGTCCGTAAGAAACGAAAACTCAATCATGGTACTTGGCGGAGGACCCAACAGAATAGGTCAGGGTATAGAGTTTGACTACTGCTGCGTGCATGCGGCAAAAGCACTCAGGGAACTAGGGTTTAAGACAATAATGGTAAACTGCAACCCTGAGACGGTTTCTACTGATTATGACACCTCCGACAAACTATATTTCGAACCATTAACCGCAGAAGATATAATAAGCATATATAACCATGAAAAGCCGCTTGGCATTATTGTTCAGTTTGGAGGGCAAACTCCTCTCAACATTGCCGACGAGCTGCAAAAAAGAGGCGCAAGAATCCTTGGAACTCCTCCAGCAGTAATTGATGCGGCGGAAGACAGGGATTTGTTCAACAAAATGATGAACAAGCTGCAGATACCCATGCCTGAGTCCGGAATGGCCATAAATGAAAAAGAAGCTATTGAAATTGCTGAAAGGATAGGCTATCCAGTAATGGTACGTCCATCCTTTGTACTGGGTGGCAGGGGTATGGAAATAATTCACGATAGCGACATGTTAAAAACATACATGGCTCAAATAGAGGAAGTGGCACCTGACAGACCTATTCTCATAGACAAGTTTCTTGACAATGCTTTGGAATGTGAGGCTGACGCAATATCTGATGGAGAGAATGTGTTCGTGCCCGCTGTCATGGAGCATATTGAGCAGGCAGGCGTCCATTCGGGAGACTCTGCTTGTGTCATTCCGTCAAAAACAATATCACAAAAACATCTTGACACCATTTACAGCTACACGGCGAAAATAGCAATAGAGATGGGTGTTGTCGGCCTTATGAACATCCAGTATGCGATATATAATGATGAGGTGTATGTTCTTGAGGCAAACCCAAGAGCATCCAGGACAGTGCCTCTGGTTTCAAAAGTATGTGCAATAAACATGGCGCAGATTGCAACGAATCTTATGGTTGCCAGCCTTATTGACGAGGAAAGAAAGATAGACTTAACCAAACTTAAGAGGAAGGATATCCCATACTATGGAGTGAAGGAAGCGGTGCTGCCGTTTAACATGTTCCCTGAGGTGGACCCGGTACTAGGCCCTGAGATGAGGTCCACAGGAGAGGTTCTTGGCCTTGCGGACACCTTTGGCAGTGCATTTTTTAAATCCCAGGTGGGTGCAAACGGCACTCTGCCTGTTGGGGGCAATGTGCTGATTAGTGTAAACGAGAATGACAGGCAAGGTATTCTTGAAGTTGCAAGAGGCTTTAAGAAACTCGGTTTTCATATAATCGCAACAATCGGAACTAGCACGTTTCTAAGCGAGCACGGGATCGAGACCGAGGTTGTCAAGAAACTGTATGAAGGAAGGCCGAATATAACGGACTTGATTGTAAATGGCAGAATTAATCTCATAATCAATACTCCGTCAGGCAAGCAGAGCATGCATGATGACTCATATATTAGAAAATCTGCCATAAGATACAATGTTCCATACATTACGACAATAGCAGCTGCCAATGCAGCGTACAAGGGAATAGAAGACATATTGGACAATAAGGGAGGAAGCCTTAAGTCCCTTCAGGAATATCATGCAATTATTGATTAAAGGAGCTGATGTGTTTGAAGTCTTGCGAACTGGTGGCCAAAACCATAAAGGGAGAGAAAACAAAAAGAACGCCTATATATGGTTGGGTGTCAGGAAATCTCTGGCATGAGATAACAGAGGCTTATGGTTCTGTTAATGCCTTTGAAGACCATTATGAGTTTGATTGTGCGCACATATTTGGCGGTCCCGGCTGTTTTGACGAGGTAGAAATAGCGAAGGTGAGGGAAAATGGTGAGGAACTGACTCCCGATATCCTTCTTGACATACCCTTGAGGTCTCCCGACAACATGGAAGAATACAAGGGGATCATCGATGCTTTGAAATATTATAAAGACGACAGGGGTAGGTTCTGCTACATGCAGACTCCCGGCTTCTTCGAGAATTATAACGGGGTATTTGGAATTGAAAACCACCTTTGTTATCTGATCTTGTACAAGGAAGAGATAAAGGAGCTGTACAGAAGGCAGAGTATTTGGAATGCAAAGTTTGCTGAAAACGTCCTGGATTTGGGTGTAGACATGGTACATATATCTGACGACTGGGGTTCACAAAGAGACCTTATGTTCAGTCCGAAGCTTTGGTGGGAACTTATCTACCCCAATATGAAATATGTTGTAGACAAAGTGCATGCAAAAGGTGGGTTTGCGTCTCTTCACTCAGATGGATGCATTATGCCGATTGTAGATGGACTTGTGGATATTGGCTTTGATGTCATACACCCTTGGCAGGAAACAGCGGGCATGTCCTATGATGTCTATCTTGACAAGTATCAGGACAAATTTGCAATTTTGGGCGGACTTTGTGTACAGTCCACCATTGGATTTGGTGACTATGAAAGACTGGAAAGTGAAATAAGGCGTGTGTTCAATCTCCTGAAGGGCAAGAGATGGATATTCTGCACTACCCATTTTGTTCAGAAACACTGTACAATTGAAGAACTGAGTTTTGCTTATGATTTAATTTACAAACTTTCGCATGAAATGTAGTATAATATATTTACGACTATTGAGGAGGTTGTAAATATGGTCAGGGCAGTTAAAGGACTTTTCTGTTTTGTAGCCTTGTCTCTGCTGGCAGGTTGTACGGGCAATGGCTCTGTCAAGAATGGTGGAAAACAGTATGAAATATTGACAGACCTTGATCCTGATGTGTATTACGCCAACGGATACACAAACAACACATTGGTCGGAATAGACCAGTTTGGAAGAACATTTGAGGCTGTAGCGGAGGCAAAGGAAGGCAAGCGCGATGTGGGCATCTTCTATTTCTGCACCTTGGGTCAACACGGTTTCAAGACCATCTATAATGTGGAGGAGATACTGAAGATGGAAAATGGTGTCGACCTTCTGTTCCACCAGGATACGGAAGTAGCTCCCAATGGAGAAGCATACTTTTGGGGAGAGCCACTATACGGATACTATAACTCCGCAGATATCTGGGTCATACGCAAGCATCTGAAGCTCCTTGCATGTGCTGGAGTTGACTTCCTTGTATTTGATGTAACCAATGCAGTTACATATGATGTGGTAACGAGTCAGATAATGAGGGAAATCTGCAACCTGGTGGATGAAGGCTTCGAAAACGTTCCGAAGGTCGCATTCTACACAAATGCCTATTCATTAAATATCATTCGGAAACTATATGACTTGTATTACAAGCCGGGAAAATTCAAAGAATCCTGGTATTATCTTGACGGCAAGCCCATGATAGTAGGATTTACCAAACCAGAAGATCATACCGACTTTGGACTTCTTGAGCCTTTGTCAGAGGAGATACTAAACTTCTTTACTTTCATGCGCCCCCAGTGGCCTGACAAACCAGTATATGAGGATTCGCTTCCTTGGATTGAATGGACTTATCCCGCACCGGTTCATGGAGACAGGGTGATAAATGTATGCGTTGCGTCCCATCCACAACTCCCCATGTCATTCTCCATAACAAGAGGAGCAAAAAACTGGGGCAGAGGATGGAATGTGGGAACCCAGGAAAATGAATCTGAAAATGCCACAAAGGGCACGTTTTTCCAAAGTACCTGGGATGTGGCTATAGAAGAGGATCCACCCATGGTCTTTGTGACTGGATGGAACGAGTGGGTTGCAGGAAAGTTTGAGTATGAAGGAGAATACGTTCTTGTGGACTGTGCGAATATGGAGTTCTCAAGAGATGCGGAAATGATGAAAGGTGGATACAATGACGCCTTCTACATACAGTTGGCTGCAAATATCAGGAGATACAAGGGCATAAGTGTAAAGAATGCTGCTCCTTTTAAATCACAAAAGATGACAGTGAATCTGGATAATGACTTTTCAGAATGGGAAGATGTTAAGGCGGTGTTC
>DUPL01000073.1 GCA_012838385.1 Clostridiaceae bacterium | reverse complement strand
AAGAAGGCACCTCATTTGAATGGAAAATCCATAGTTACTCTTTTCTATGAAAACAGTACAAGAACCAGGCTTTCTTTTGAATTGGCATCGAAATATCTATCCAGCGCATCTGCAAACATTGCAGCATCGGCAAGCAGTGTTGCAAAAGGAGAAACTCTCCTTGATACAGGCAGGACCATTCAACGAATGGGAACGGACGTAATAATTATCAGGCATCCGATGGCAGGAGCTCCCCACTTGTTGGCAAAACATTTAAAATGCAGCATAGTGAATGCCGGAGATGGAATGAATGAACATCCCACCCAGGCATTGCTTGACATGTACACAATGCTCAGGCACAAAGGGACATTGCACGGTTTGAAGGTGGTTGTTACAGGTGACGTTTTGCATTCAAGAGTTGCAAGGAGCAACATCTGGGGATTGACAAAGATGGGTGCTGAAGTGGTGGTGAACGGACCTGCCACAATGATGCCTGTGGCTATTGAGGATATGGGCGCAAGGGTCGAACCAAATATCAAGCATGCGGTCAAGGATGCAGATGTGATTATGGGTCTTAGAATTCAATTGGAGAGACAGAAAAGCGGTCTTTTTCCTACGATTCGTGAATACAGCAAATTCTTCAGTGTTAATGAGGAAGTTTTGTCATATGCAGCAAAGGACTGCTTGATAATGCATCCTGGTCCTGTCAACAGGGGAGTTGAAATGACTTCCATGCTGATTGACGGAGATTCATCGGTAATCGAGGAGCAGGTAACTAGCGGAGTTGCCGTTAGAATGGCAATTTTGTATATCCTTACTAGATAAAGAGGTGTGACATGGTATTAAAGAATATTCGATATGTATCTGTGAATGAAGACAAGGTAATGGACATACATCTTGATGACGGCAGCGACAAAATTGTGGATGCCAAAAATCTTGTGGCGATACCCGGGCTTGTGGACATGCACTGCCATTTAAGGGATCCGGGCTATGAGTACAAGGAAGACATTGCAAGTGGTGTCAAAGCAGCTGCAAAAGGTGGATTTGTAAAGATTGCATGCATGCCGAACACAAAACCGGTAATTGATAATTCAGCTGTAGTTTCATATATCAGAGAAAAAGCGGAAAGCCTGAAGTCTGTGAAGGTGTATCCAATTGGAGCAATTTCAAAGAATCTTGAAGGGAAGGAACTAGCTGAAATAGGGGATATGAAAGCCCACGGGGCGGTAGCCATAAGTGATGATGGCAATCCTGTAATGTCTTCGTCATTGATGAAGAAGGCCATGATTTACGCCCACGGCTTTGGCATGCCAGTTATATCTCACTGTGAGGACAAGGATCTTGCGGAAGACGGAAGTATGAACGAAGGGTTTGTTTCCACGGTATTGGGTTTGAGAGGTATACCAAAGGCTGCTGAAGAGGCAATGGTGGCACGAGAAATCATTCTGGCGGAGTATACGGGTCTGCCCGTACACATAGCGCATGTCAGCACGCGTCTTGCAGTTCATATGATAAGGGATGCCAAAAAAAGAGGTGTAAAGGTTACCTGTGAAACCTGCCCCCACTATTTTACGCTTACCGATGAGACGGTTTATGGATTCAACACGTATGCAAAAGTAAATCCTCCACTCAGGGAAAAAGAGGATGTGAAAGCAATTATTGAAGGTCTGAAGGATGGTACGATAGATGCTATTGCAACAGACCATGCACCACACCACGATGATGAGAAGAAGATTGAGTTCCAGCTTGCTGCAAATGGAATATCGGGTTTTGAAACTGCGTTTGGTCTTTCTTTTACTTATCTGGTCAAGGCAGGACACCTGAGTCTTGGTGAGCTTGTTGAAAAGATGAGTATAAAGCCCCTTGAGATATTAAAGATCGAAGATGAAGGTTTGAATCTAACAATCTTCGACCCGGACGAAAAATACGTGGTGGAGCCTGAAAGGTTTGTGTCAAAGGGTAAAAACTCTCCTTTTGGTGGATTTGAACTGTTTGGAGAGGTCATGTATACTGTTGTGGATGGACGAATAGTTTATACTAGCTACAAGGTTAAAGGGTGATGAAATGAAAAATTTTGCCGACAGACTTATAGAGGAGATAAGGAACAAGGAGAGTTATGTTGTATGCGGACTAGACCCAATTTGGGAAAGTATCCCGGAAGGGGTAAAAGTTAGGTTCAAAAGCAAAGGTGCTGCAATCTTTGCTTTCAACAAGGCAATTATAGATGCGATTCATGACGTGGTTGTTTGTGTGAAACCACAGCTGGCATACTATGAGCAGTATGGTATTAACGGCCTTATAGCTTTCAAGGCAACGGTTGAGTATGCTCGCAAGAAGGGGCTGCTTGTTATTGCAGATGGCAAGCGGAATGACATAGGTTCCACTTCGCTGGCTTACGCAAAAGCCTATCTTTCAAAAGGTGATGCTTCGGACCTGGCCTTTGACTGTGATGCGCTGACCGTAAACCCATACCTGGGTTGGAACGGCATACAACCTTTTGTTGAAATGTGCAAACAAAATAGCAAAGGTATATTCATCCTGGTGAAGACCTCCAATCCTTCTTCTGGAGAGCTGCAGGATCTGATTGTGGAAGGTGGCAGGACAATATATGAGAAGGTGGCGGAGCTTGTTGACAAGTGGGGCAGCGATTTGGTAGGGGACAGTGGTTACTCTTCTGTTGGTGCTGTTGTGGGGGCAACATATCCCGAACAGGCGGAGAGAATAAGAAAGATTATTCCTCGCAGTATTATTCTTGTACCTGGCTATGGAGCACAGGGAGGAAATGCAAAGAGTGTTGTAGTCAACTTTAATGACGACGGCCTGGGAGCGGTTGTAAATGCCTCAAGAAGCATACTTTACGCATACAAATCCGACAGATGGAGTGGAGCGTATGACGAAGATGCGTATGCTGACGCTGCCAGGGCAGAGGCGGTATACATGAGGGATGAGATAAATATGGAACTGGAAAAGAGGCAGAAATGAAAACAAATTATTTGTGCAGAGTTGAAGAACTGAAAAGACTAACAGATACCATATGGCTTTTGGAACTGGAAGCATCCAACATAAGGGAGGCAATAAAGCCGGGACAGTTTTTCCATGTCAAATGTGACGATGGTTATCTCAGAAGACCCTTTAGCGTATGTGACTTCAAAGATGGTATTCTTAAAATTGCATTTGAGGCAAGGGGCAAAGGTACAAAGGCACTTTCAAAGGTTGAACGTGGAGACAATATAGATGTTTTGGGACCTCTTGGAAACGGCTTTGATATTGGATATGACAGAATTTGTGTTGTAGGTGGAGGAATTGGAGTTTTTCCACTTCTGTATCTTTTGAATAAAAGTGAAAGCTTAAGAAAAGATGCGGTATTGGGCTTTTTGTGCAAGGACAAGGTGGTGCTTGAAAATGAATTTGCGAATCTCTGTGACAATCTTGTCATTGCTTGTGACGATGGAAGTTATGGTGTAAGAGGTTTTGTAACCACTGCCCTTGAAAAGCATCTTGAGGAACACAGGTTCGATATTGTATATACCTGCGGTCCTGAGAAGATGATGAAAAAGGTGTATGAGATATGTAAAAAACACGAAATTCCTTGTCAGGTTTCTTTGGAAGAGAGAATGGGCTGCGGTATTGGCGCATGTCTTGTATGTGTATGTGAAGTAAAGAAGGACAAGGTTCTGCAAAACAAGAGGGTTTGCAAGGATGGACCTGTAATGTGGGCAAATGAGGTGTACTATGATTAATGTTGGTGGACTTGAACTAAAAAATCCGGTTATTGCTGCATCCGGTACTTTTGGATTTGGAAGGGAATTTTCAGAATATTATGATCTTGGCCGTCTTGGAGGCATTTCAGTAAAAGGTCTTACCCTGGAGCCTAGAATGGGGAACAAAACCCCCAGGATATGCGAAACGCCTTCAGGCATACTTAATAGTGTGGGACTTCAGAATCCGGGTGTACATGAGTTTGTAAGGACGGAAATACCTTTTCTAAGACAGTATGATACAAAAATTATTGCAAATATTGCCGGAAATTCTTTTTCAGACTATGAGCAGATGGCGGAGATATTGAATGAGGCAGATGTGGATGCAATCGAGCTAAATGTATCCTGTCCCAATGTCAAGGAAGGGGTGGTATTTGGGCAGGAACCGACACTTCTTGAAAAACTTACAAGAAGTGTAAAGGATAGATTTGATAAGCCGTTGTTTGTAAAGTTAACCCCGAATGTAACTTCTATTGTTGACACAGCTAAGGCCGCTGAAGCAGGCGGTGCCGATGGTGTTAGCCTTATAAATACTCTTTTGGGCATGGCAATTGACATTT
>DUPL01000072.1 GCA_012838385.1 Clostridiaceae bacterium | reverse complement strand
TATTGACAAAACGTCAGTGCGGACTTTCTGAAAGTGCCCCTATGTGCGGCGTGCCTTATCATGCTGCTCTGTCGTATATAAGCAAGCTTGTATCAAATGGATACAAGGTGGCCATCTGTGAGCAGGTAGAGGATCCTGCCACTGCTAAAGGCATAGTAAAAAGAGAGATTGTAAAAATATATACTCCCGGCACAATAGTCGAGGAGCAGATGCTTGATCAGAAATCCAACAACTATATTATGTGCATTTATTGCTTCAGGGGCATGTATGGCATCAGTTCCGCAGACGTATCCACGGGCGAGATGTACTGTACGACGCTATCCATAGGCGCCAGCATAAACCGTCTTGCGGACGAGGTGGCAAGATACTCCCCCAAGGAAGTCATAATCAATGAAGATGCAAAAGATCTGGATAGAATAAAAAAACTCATATCAAACCTGACAGGAGCGTACATAAGTACAATACCTGAGGAAGAATTTGACTACGACAAGGGCAGACTACTTATCAACGAGTACATAAAGGATCAAAAAATCAGCGAGTATGATTTGTCCGTAAACAGTGCGGGTGCATTGTACTCATACATAATGAATACACAAAAAACCAATACTTTGGATCACCTGCTCGCAATCAACTTCTACAAAATAGATGAATATATGTCCATAGATGCATCATCAAGAAGGAACCTGGAGATAACAGAAACCATGAGGGACAAGAAGAAAAAGGGTTCCTTGTTATGGGTTTTGGACAAGACAGTAACCGCAATGGGCGGTCGAGAACTTAAAAAATGGCTGGAAAAACCCTTGCTGGAATTAGCAGGAATAAACAAAAGACTTGACGGCGTTGCAGAACTGAAAGACCTATTCATGACAAGAAGCGAAATACGCGAAATATTGAACGGAGTTTACGACATTGAACGCCTTACAGGAAAGATATCTTTGGGAAATGTAAATGCCAGGGATTTGATATCGCTCAAACAATCTCTGGGTCAGCTGCCTTATGTCAAAAACGCAATAAATGCATGCCAATCCGCCATAATGCGGGAGATATATGAAAACCTGGATTGCCTTGAAGACATATATGAACTCATAGACAAGGCCATAGTGGAAGAACCGCCGGTAAGCGTAACCGAAGGCGGATTAATAAAAGAAGGTTACAATAACCAGGTTGACTTGTACAGGGTAGCAGCAAGGGACGGAAAGAAATGGCTTGCTGATTATGAAAGCGAGCAGAAGGAAAAGACGGGAATCAAGAATCTGAAAATAGGGTACAACAGGGTCTTTGGATATTACCTGGAAGTGACAAAGGCCAATTACGACCTGGTTCCTGAACACTATATAAGGAAACAAACGCTGGCAAACAGCGAAAGATATACAACGGAAGAACTCGCAAAAATTGAGGAGGCCATCCTTGAGGCAGATGAAAAACTGACGGAACTTGAATACAAACTATTTGTAGAAATACGTCAGAGCGTGGCAGGCAACGTGAAAAGACTCATGCATACAGGACAGCTAGTGGCAATCCTTGACGTACTTGCATGCTTTGCGGAAGTAGCCGACAGGGAGAACTATGTAAAGCCTGAAATGACCGAGGAGCCTGTTATTGACATAATACAGGGAAGACACCCTGTGGTGGAGAAGATGCTTTCTGACGGTGAATTCGTACCGAACGATGCATATGTTGCACCGGAGGACGATACATTGCTGGTAATCACAGGACCAAACATGGCCGGAAAGTCCACATATATGAGGCAGGTTGCCCTAATTGTTCTAATGGCTCAGGCTGGCTGCTTTGTACCCGCTGAAAGCGCTGTTATTGGTATTGTGGACAAGCTCTTTACAAGAGTTGGAGCATCAGACGACCTTGCATCAGGTCAGAGTACCTTCATGGTGGAAATGAGCGAGGTTGCAAACATTCTATCAAACAGCACTGAAAGAAGTCTCCTGATCCTGGATGAAATAGGAAGGGGTACAAGTACCTTTGACGGTCTATCAATAGCATGGGCTGTGCTTGAATACATATTGGAGAACATAAAAAGCAGGACATTGTTCGCAACCCATTACCATGAGATAACCGAGTTGGAAGGGAAAATACAGGGGGTTAAAAACTACTGCGTTGATGTTCTGAAAAAGGGAGACGACATTGTGTTCCTGAGAAAATTAAAACGCGGAGGAGCCGATGGCAGCTACGGAATAGAGGTAGCGCAGCTGGCTGGAATTCCCCAGGCTGTTACAATAAGAGCGAAGGAACTTTTATCCATTCTTGAGGAACAGGACATAAGCAGAAAGGAAATAAGGAGATTAAAGAGGAGGAACAAGGACGGCGAAGGACAGGTTGACTTGTTTACCTATGCAGCAAACACCGTTATGCGGGATGAAATAGTGGAAGAGCTCAAGAATCTGGATGTCCAGACGATAACACCTATAGAAGCCTTGAATGTTTTATTCAATCTTCACCAGAAAGCTATGAAGCGAAAATAGGCAAAGCTTGTTTATTGTATATGCATTCCGCTTATGCTATAATATTCGTGAGTTTTTACAAATGACAAGGGGTTAATGGTATGAAAGCAAGAAGAGGTATATGCAGCATAGTGGTGTTAATGGCCTTGATAATAGGCCTGATTGCAATGCCTTCATCTTCTAGTGTTGACTATCTTCCTGAACTAGAATTCATTAATCCGTACGAAACAAGAGGAAATGCATCTGCCCTGATTGTTGAAAAAATTAACAATACAAGGGCATTGCATGGTCTTGCGCCATTAAACGAATCCAATGTACTAGTCAAAAGTGCAAAATACAAATCATTATACATATCCCAGTATCCTGACAACATTAACGAGTCCGTATTTGTTTCAGGACCTCTTAAAGACAAAAGTTTGAACGATATATTGCCTTATGTGGAAAAAGAAGAAATATTGTATATGCTTAGTGGTGGTAATACTTCGGATGAAAGCCTTGCCACTTATTTTTCAAGGACTTTGGAAACCAGTTTTTCCAGTGGAAGAATTTTGTTAAATCCAGGTATTAAATCGATAGGAGTCAGCATTGTCCAATTTCAAACCATGACAGGAGCCTATACGGTATGCGTTTTGCATGCATCGAGTGAAGAATCTTTGCAGGATGAAATAAATGTCGTGCCGGACAATATTGTAAAAAATGATACAACACCTCCTGAAGTGGAAGTAATGGATACTTACATAGCAAAAGATTATGTGCTGAGTGAAGAAAAAATATTGAGAAACATTAAATATATGGACAACAGCAAGGGCGCATGTACCATAACCTTTGACATGGATGAAATTAACATATCAAAAATAGGGGAGTACAACCTGACTATTGTTGTCAGCGATGCCTCGGGAAACAAGACCGAGAAAATCATGAAGGTGCATGTAGTACCCCATGTCAATCCGATTATCTCCGGTGATGAAATAATCATACCAATTGTATCATTTGATGATGTGTACGATATATCAAAATATGTGGTGGTAAGAGACAATTATGGCATTGAATACATTCATACGGAGCCAAAACTTGCAGTAAGGCAGGATGACGGCCAGGAGGTAAAGGTCTCTGTTATGAACAAGGCAGGACTTTCCATCGAAAAGACAATGGTCCTCAAGTTTTCCGATGTTGAGCATTTTTCCTCGCCTGTTGCAAGAGTCTATCCCATATACCCTGCAAAAGGTGAACCAATAAGCATTGAAATGATAAAATCAGCAATAGTTTGCAGGGATGAGGAAGCAAGCATAGAAGTGGATACAGATAGTTTTAACGCAATAGACCTGGAAGTTCCGGGAATATACTACTGTCTTGCCAATATCAAACTGTTTGTTGACGATGCATATGTGCAGACTCCTGTAGCTGTGCCTGTGCATGTAATGCTGGATGATGTCTTTTTGTCGGACAAGAGCACAAAGCAGCAATACGACAGCAATATTGAGATATCCTATTCGAAATTAAACAGAAGCGCCTTGGTACAGGAAGGTGCCCATATCGTGCTGGAAGCAAATGCGGATTATGAAGGAGAGATACTATACTCCTACAAATTTAGCAGATATGGTGAGACGAATTACATAATATCAAGAAAAGACAAATTCCTTGTTTGGTATCCTGAGAACACGGGATTGTATGAAATAAGTGTTGTGGCTCTTGATGCTGAAAAGGACACAGTGATTGGTGCTGCAACCATGAATCTGTATGTTTCGGAATTGATGCTGGAAAACATTCAAAACCCATACCTGGATTTGAAACCTTCATCGGAATACGTTGTCGACAGCATATCAAAGACAATAAGCAATCTTGTGCCCAAAACAACAGTTGATGCATTCCTTGAAAACTTTGTAATAGAGGATGAAGGTGTTTCAGAACTCGAAATCAGGGTGACCGATATTTTTGAAAACCTCATTTCAGGAAAAAGCTA
>DUPL01000071.1 GCA_012838385.1 Clostridiaceae bacterium | reverse complement strand
GTTCTCCATTCATTGCAGCTATAACGGAACTGAACCATCTTTCCTTTATCGAGCCTCTTTTTGTTCCCAGAGCGTAATAGTCGTGTGGATGCAGTCTTAGTCTTTTCCCTGCATTTCCAAATCTTCTTGGGACAAATACGGGCACCATGTTGAGTATACCCTTATTCTCTTCGAAATATTTTATAATTGTATTCTCTTTCATCATATCACTCTCCTCAAATTATTCTAACAATCATGTTTTAGTATAAAAATAGACTGGACAGACGTTTATTTGCACAAAACAAAAGGAAATTAATAATCATGTTTTAATACCCCTTTTCAACAAGTCGTGGGCATACTCACCCTCCATTGACTCTCTGCTAGACTCCTGACTGCAGTTGGGTACAAACCTGGACTTTCATCCTCATTCAAAAATCTCCACTCAGGCATTCATTTATTGCCTCCACTAGTACGCTTTTACAGCAATACTGTCTATGAATGTATAGGCAAAATGACTGAATACCTTGAAGTGGTTTCCCAAATCCATATCCAGAAAGTTTTCCGCTTTGCATAATTCTTCGCCATTTGCGTCAAATACCTTTATTTCACTCTCATTAATATCAATTTTCAATATCAACACATTCTCTTCTTCTGCCGTGTTCATGTAGTAGTACAAACTGTCACCGGTATCCACAATGACTAGCTTTCTCATTTCTCCAAATCCTTCTGGAATATCAACCGTTACAGCGCCGTCCGGCCAATATTCTTTGGTTCTTGCACCACTTGGAAATACTGTAATTTGATTGTTTTCTGTAAAAGCCACCCATATTCCGTCATCGGTATTGGCTATAGAACTTACGTAGTCGCTTACCCTGGCCCCAATAATTGTCGCTATCCAAGGCGATGTTACATCTTCAGGAAACCTGGATTCAAACTCGATATGGAACTCCCACTGGTGTGTATCGAATGTATTGCAGTCAATATCAGGCGTCAGGCTATTCCAGCCATCCCAAGTCCTTCCGCCGTCTTCAGAGTTTAGAATAAGCTTGCCATCCTTAAAACTATATATATTGGTTGTTACCAACAATGTCCCGTCCAAATCTTCTTCTATGAAGTCGTTTTCGTATGCAACTTCCGACTTCTCAGAAGGCTTGCCCCTTTCCCCTTCAGGCAAAGGTTCTTTAGTAGGTTTGGGAGTCGGCTCCTCCGTTGGTTCCACAGTCGGGCCTGCAGTAGCAGTTTCCGTAGGTTGTGGTGTTGGGTCATCCTTGTTCTCAATTTTCTGATCGCAGGATGACAGGATAAATATACAAAGTACAATCAAAATATATATGGCTACTCTCTTTTTCATTATAGTGCCTCCCTTTTTTTCCGATAATAATTACCAGCTACAAATATTATAATACTGTGGAAACGTATCTGAATATATAAAATAGACTTATATTTGCACAATTTTAAAATTTTTAACTATTTGTAATTAAATTAAATGCATTAATTGTTTTTGTGTAAAAATATGTCGGTTTTCTATATTTGTTTCAACCCAATATTTAATAAACTTATTTAAGGAACAACCGTTCACTATCAATTATATTTTAGAGGTGAAATAATGACAGAACGAGAAAGGTTTATCAACTGTGTTACAGGGAAGGAAATCGACAGAACACCCTTGGTCTTCTATTTCGGCCCCTGGGGAGAAACAGTTGAAAGATGGAAGCAGGAAGGCATAGACAATCCCAACGCCTTTCAAAATAACTTTGATTTGGACAAGCCACCAATAATGGTTAACGGATTTGTGCACATGTATTATTACCCTCCCTTTAAGACTGAGATTTTAGAGAGAAAGGGCAACTTAATTATATACAGAGACATCTTTGGTCAAATTGCTCAAAATTACGAAGGAGTCTCAAACATACCTAAAATATTAAAATCCCCCGTGAACAATTTTGAGGAATGGGAAGCTTTCAAAAAAGAAAAGCTCAATCCCGAAGATGAATCAAGGTGGGCTGCAAACTGGCCTGAAATT
>DUPL01000070.1 GCA_012838385.1 Clostridiaceae bacterium | reverse complement strand
TGAAGAGACGGGTTTTCAAATTTTTCTACGATACGCTCCCAATCCTCTTCTGCCTTCAAGGATTCTGTTACAGAACCTAGAACCTTTTTGGTAACATCTCCATCGGATTTTAAGGTGAATAATATACACAAGTCATCATATGCTCTGTATGCTTTGTCTATTATCTCATCATCATAGGCTTCCACAACAACAATCCCTGCTTTTTCAATACCCTTTGCCAGAAGCTCTTCCTGCATATTTGCAAGCAGAGCTCTGAAGATGTTGCCTGCACCAAAGTGAATCCACACAGGGCTGCATTTGGTTTCGGAAATCATTTTGTCCCTGTCATATGCAGGCAGTATGTACTTTTTGTCAGTCCATAAACCTTTGTTTTTTATGCCTTCATTACTTAATATCATACATATGCTTCCTTTCCCCTTCTATCTTTACTGCCTGCGCCTGGGCTTTAAGGCATAATTCGGCAGCCTTGAATGCGTGCTCCTGGGTCATGGCTTTTTCTGTTCTGTTCAGGCAGTCAAGAATAAGTTGTCCAAAGAATGGGAATCCTACTTTTCCATGAACATTGAAATGTTTCTCTCCCTTGTGGTTGACAAGATACACATTGTCTCCTTTGGAATCCCTGGCTATATCTGTATACTTTCTAAGTTCAATATAGCCGTCAGTGCCAAGAATTATTGACCTGCCATCTCCCCATACCCCCAAACCCTCCGGTGTAAACCAGTCCACTCTGAAATAGTTGACAACACCATTGTCACCAACAAGCATGGCTTCACCAAAGTCCTCCAGCTCCGGATATTTAGGATGGGCAAAGTTTGCCACATGACTTCTAACAACTTCCGCATCCTTAACATTTCCAAAGAAAAGAAATTGCTCTATTTGATGGCTACCGATATCACATAATATACCGCCGTATTTCTCCCTTTCAAAAAACCACTTTGGGCGTGACATTGCATTCAATCTATGAGGACCAAGGCCAATTACCTGTATCACATCCCCTATTGCCCCCTCTTCAATCAACTGCCCTGCAAATACCGCACTTTCCACATGAAGTCTTTCACTGTAATAGACCATGTACTTCCTGTTGGTTTCGTTTACCTTTTTCCTTGCCCTCTCCAGCTGTTCCAAAGTGGTAAAGGGAGCCTTGTCGGTGAAATAGTCTTTTCCGTGATCCATGACCTTAAGCCCAAGAGCACATCTTTCAGATGTTATTGCAGCAGCTGCAACAAGTTTAACACTCTCGTCTTCAAGGATCTCCTCTTCACAGGAAGCCACTTTAACAAAAGGAAATCTTTCAACAAAACTTTTCACCTTCTTAGGATCCTTGTCGTATACATACATTAGCTCCCCGCCTGCTTCCAAAAGGCCATTGCACATGCCGTAAATATGGCCATGTTCCAAGGCCATTGCAGCAAATACAAACTCTCCTTTTTCACATACAGGGTGTGGTTTGCCTGTAGGAGCATAATTCATTCCATCTGAAGCATTCATTTTTCTTCCTCCTTACCTGTAGTCACTACCCAGGTTGACTCCTTTGGAATCCAAATTAAGTATACTGGTTTTCTTTTCATAGAAATATTTGGCATTCTTTAATATACCTTCTACTGTATAGAAGGGATCCTCTTTGTCAAGAGGCAGTTTCACATGCTGATTTGTACACCCCGACTTGTATATCGCAGTTATAAGTTCCAATGTTCTTCTGCCATCAACACCTTTAATTAAAGGCTTGCCGTTATTCTCTATAGCAGTCATGACATCGTCTATCTGTCCTACATGACCTTCATACTTTAGATCCGGTATTTTATCGTATTCTTCCTGAATTAGTCTTTCAAGTTCTTCATCCCTTTGCGGAAAACCGCTGCCTAGTGACTTTGACGCATACAAGGACCAAGGAACTGATACTTTTGCATTTTCACATTGGAATATTAGTTTCTGCTCCTCACCGTGATGCACAACGGAGCTGGTTATCTGCCCCAGAGTACCTTGCGGATACTTTAGAATGGACACGGAAAGATCCTCTACTTCAGCGTTATCATGAGCTACATTACTTAAAAACGCCAATACTTCCTCAGGCAGACCGATCATCCAGCACAACATGTCTATGTGATGCACTGCATGGTTTAGAGTAGGACCGCCTCCTTCCTTTTCCCAGCTTCCTCTCCACCACAGATCGTAGTATGCATACCCTCTCCACCATAGAGAATCCACTTGTGCATGAAGAACCCTTCCTAATTTATTAGATTCCAGAATATGCTTTAATCTATAAACAGGATTCTTGAATCTGTTTTGTGCAATAACTGATAAAACTTTGTTATGTGTTTTTGCTGCCTCAAGCATTGCATCGCACTCTTCCAAAGAAGAAGCCATGGGCTTTTCAACTATTACGTGTTTATTGTTTTTTAGAAAATCAATTGCAATGCTTGCATGAGTATACGGAGGAGTACAAATACTTACAAGATCAATATCCTCCCTGTCATGAATTGACTTATGGGAATCATAAACTTCAGCATTAAGGGAAAACCTCTCATTCTTATCCCTTGCCTTCTCAGGGATTATGTCAACCAGTGCAACTATCCTGCATCTTTCAGGAAATTTTAAATATGCATTAATATGTGCTGGCGAAATATTACCTGTTCCTATAATTGCAACATTAAGCATGATAATAGAACCTCCATATGGATTTTCCATTTATTCTATATCGCCTGCACATTAGCATCTATGTATTATATCAAGTTATTTGTATTTTCTATAAGCTATATTTTATTTGTTAATATTTTCTCTTCTATACTGCGAGGGTGAGATATTTTCATACTTCTTGAAAACCTTGCTGAAATAAAAGACATCATTAAACCCCGTCATATAAGCAACATCGGAAACAGAGTGCCCGTCCCGCAAAAGTTCTTTTGCCTTGTAAAGCCTGATATGTATAAGGTACTCGATAATAGGTTTACCGGTTACCTTCTTGAATATGCTTCCCAGGTAGGAATAACTTAACTGCATCTTCTCACTGAGGTCTTCAAGGGTTATCCTTTCAGCATAATGCTTTGCAAGGTAGTTTATAACTTCCTCTGCCCGTCTTGCGTCCGAAAAGGAATAGGACTTACATTCATTGTAGTTAAGAAGAAGATGAATAATTTCTGCAAAAATACTCCTGGACTTTACTTCATTGTTCTGCTTGTTATTCATCCACAGTCTTGAAAGTGATGAAAACAAATCCACCAATTTTGAATACAGATACGGGTCTGAAACAGTGGAAACCACTTTGAACGGCAGCTCACAATGTTTCAATTTCCATTCCACCTTGTCAAATTCCACACATGTGTATAGAAAATCCACGGCATAGCATTTCATCAACCTGTCTGGAAATGTACGCGCCTTCCTTATATCATTAGGTCTATAGAATACGAAGTCTCCTTTCTTTGCAATATATACTTCGTCATTTCTTTCAAACCGTGCTTCCCCTTCGTATAAAAACATAATGTTGTAATGGCCCATGCGATTGTCAAGTTTCCAAGAAGCAGTACAGTTCCTGTCCACTACATATGTTAGATATGGGAATATGTTGTTTAGCGTATCAATTGGCAATTTCTGCACCTCCCTGTCATTGCCAGTTATTATATCATCACGATTGGTGTTCTTTCAATTCGTCTTGTAAAGAATGGGAAAATAAAGTATACTTAATTGTATTTGTTTTCAGGAGTTGATGTAATGATACTGGAATTTGGTTATGGAGAAGGAATACAAAAAGTTGAAGTACCGGATGAAAATGTAATAGATATATTAAAGCCAAACAAGGTGGAGTATGACAGGATTGATGAAGAGGAAGTGAAAAGAGCTCTTGAAAATCCCATAGGTTCAAAAAGGCTTAAGGATATCGTGAAACCGAACGAAAAGATAGTTGTTATCACCAGCGATATTACAAGGCCAATGCCCACCTACAAGGTCATGCCTCTATTGCTGGATGAACTGTATGATGCGGGAGTAAATGCAAAAGATATTACGTTGGTGTTCGCTTTGGGCAGTCACAGAAAACACACAAGGGAAGAGATGATAAAACTTGCAGGCGAAAGAGCTGCCAATGAAATCAAAATGATAGACAGCGACATGAGCGACTGTGTCAGAATGGGAGTAACAAAAAGAGGTACCCCTGTTGACATATTCATGCCCGTTGCAGAAGCTGACAGAAGAATATGTCTCGGCAATATAGAGTACCACTATTTTGCGGGATACAGCGGTGGATCCAAGGCAATCATGCCGGGAGTCTCCACAAGGGAAGCAATAAGGAAAAATCATTCCCTTATGGTGGAGGAAGGTTCCCATGCAGGTAACCTTGATACAAACCCAGTAAGAGAAGACATTGAAGAAGCCGCCAGCTTGTGCCCTATCGACTTTATTCTGAATGTGGTATTGGATGAGAAGAAGACAATAATCAAGGCAGTAAGCGGTCATCCCGTGCTTGCTCACCGGGAGGGTGCAAAATTCCTTGACAAGTTGTATCTTAAGGAAATAAAAGAGAGGGCTGACATTGTTCTTGTATCTCAAGGAGGAAAGCCAAAGGATATAAACCTGTATCAGACCCAGAAGGCATTGGACAATGCCAAGCATGCAGTTAAAAAGGGTGGCACCGTAATACTTATCGGTGAGTGTACTGAAGGACTTGGAGAAAAAGTATTCGAAGAGTGGATGACAAAGTCCAAAAGCCCTGATGAAATGATTGAGAGAATAAGAAAAGATTTTCAATTGGGCGGTCACAAAGCCGCAGCCATATCCCTGGTTCTAAGAGATGCAGATATTTATCTGGTTTCGGCAATGGACGAAGCGTTTGTAAAAAGCATGTTCCTGAAGCCCTTTAAATCTGCGCAGGAGGCTTTTGACACAGCCTTTAAAAAACACGGAGCGAACGCCAAGGTTATTGCCATGCCCTATGGCGGTTCAACACTTCCAAAAGAAATCAACTAAACGGCATCAATACGGGATGCCGTTTTCTTCACACCATTTTATTGCAATGCTTACAAGCTCATTATGCCTGAATTCCTTCCATTCTTCAACAAGTTTTAGTTTTCTAACAGTCTCATTAAAAGCCCTCATTCGCCCTTTGCCGGACAAGGCATCCAAAAGCCTGTTTACATGCTTTTTCTTCTTTCTTGTATAACAAAACCTTGCCATAATTCTATATTCGTCAACATCGTATCTTGTGGGCAATTTCACATAATAGCGAATGTTCTTCAAAAAATCTACTGTTTCCAGAACCACTTTTCTTTCCCATTCTTCTATATATGATAGATTGTCACCATTTAAATATTTGTGCGCCAACTCCAAATGTAGAATATATATTTCGACAATTTCACCATTTCTTCTATCGTAATAATAGTATAGTCCATCCATCATATTGTTGAAACATTCCACCAATACATCAATATCCGCCATAACAACTACCCCATAAGTATTTCTAACATTTAGATTATATCAACAACTCAGCCTTTTTGCCATATTTTTGACACTATGACTGTCATATCATCCTTTGGAGTGTCATCAGACAACTCCATGGCCTTTTCAATAATCAAGTCCGCTATATTCTGTGGATTTGCCGCCTTAATGCTCTCTATATATGCATAAAACTCAATGTCAGTATAATTTGCCTCCCTGAAAGCCTCCACCACTCCATCACTTAATAGTATTACATAATCACCTGCTGCAAGGTTTCTTGCAACCGTCTGGTACTCGTTCTCCGCCCCCTGCACAAATCCCATAGGCAGCGATGCAATTACCACGGTTTCCACCTTGTCCTTCTTTTTTATAACACTTGGTACGGCACCAAGCTTCATGAAAGACGCAACACCCTGGTATAAATCAAAAACAGCCAGATCTACCGTGGCGGACATGACCTTGTCCACTCCTGTTTCAAGAAGGGAATCTATCATGGACACAGCAGCAGGGAAACTCAGGCCGCTCTCCATGAACAGTTCTATCAACGTTATAACTGATTCGCTTTGCTTGCGTGCAATTTCTCCGCTTCCCATTCCGTCGCTAAGACATACAAGATATATGCCCTTATCAAGTTCGGTAAACAGATATGAATCCCCACTTATTGCACTTCCATGAGCCTTCACACTCTGCACCTTTACAGAGATGCTTAACGGTTCTTCCTCGGTGTATACAAGGGTGCACCATAGGTTGTCGCCTGTATTCTGACATGTGGGAGTTTGAAGGGCCATAGGTACTCCTACTACTTTGGAAATTATCTTCTGGTAGGAATATATGCACTGTTTTTTTGACTTGCAGCATTTCACATCGGCAACCACTTCATATCGTCCATATTTGTTCCTGGAGACAGTGACATTCCTTATCTTCAAATCCTGCAGTGCAAATTCCCGCATGATGTCTTTTTCCAGACTTTCAACAAAGTTGACACTCAAATCAACCTCATCGGCAAGGCTTGTCAATATTTCCGACATGCCCAACAGCTGGGCAGGCAGTACACTTTTGCATTCTTCCACTCTCTTCCTCCAAAGTCTTTCAATCCTCCAGATTTCAAAAGCATTTTTAGCTTCAAAAAGTATGCTGTTTAGATTGGGACATTTCGAGGACAAGGCCCTTGGAACTTCCTCTGGCAGAACTCTGCCCTTACTCTCCAGAATCTCGGTTACTGCGGTAAAACCTTGAAAGGATTTATAGAAATTTCTTTCCCAACAATCCGAGTTCAATGCACATTTTGAACATACCCTGTCAGTTACCCTATCTATTATCTGTACCATGTCCTTCTGCGTGTTTTCTACCGCATGGGTATTTATATCCCGACAGACTTCAGACATTTTACTCAAAATGTTCGCAAAGCCATTCAGCCTTTCACTGGCCACCTGTCTGAGTTTTTCAGCATAGTTTACCCTCACCGTAGGTATTTTAACCCCGGTCAATTGAGGCAGTTTCAGAAATTCTGTAACCCTTGAAGGAATGATAATGAAAATTATCATTGCAAAAAATATTTCGTATACATTGATTATGATTTCCGGGGTAGCTGTCAGAAGAATTGAAAGAATGAAGTTACCAAGGAAAAAACCCAGACTGACTCCAACCTTCTTGTATCTGTTGAATAGACCTGCAAGAAAACCGCAGAAAGCATACAAAGAAATGATGGTTGCAGAAAACTGTCCGCCTGACGACATGGTGGATGCGGTAAGAAGTATTCCTACTACCACACCACTGGCAGCACCAGTACCCAAACCGCCTCTATAGCTAAAAATCATTACCATTGCAATACACAAAACCCTCTTCAGAGACAGTCCAATAAGCACTACGTCCCAAAGACCCATCAAAGCTATCGCAATTGTAATTGCAATACAGGCAAGTTCTTCATTAGTCATTAGTTTTTTTGACACATCATCCTGAAACACATCCAGTGTTGATCGAAATACAAAGAATACTACAAAGGAAATGACAAGCTGCAAAACAAGGGCAAATACATCTGCCATAATCGCTCCCTTGACACTCAAAGCTATGGCACAAGGCACAGCGCCGGAAAAAAAGAGCACAAGACCAAGCTTTGCGTTAAGAGGCAATCGGGGCTTGTCCGTATCACTGTAACCTTCATCATCTCCGAGAACCACCCTGTCGTCAAATGCCATGATCAAAAAGAATATTATCATGGAGAAACCTATGATAAACGCCTGCCATATCTGTCCTAATGTCAGTGTTCCTATCAGCACAAGAAGACCGTACAACAAACTGGACAACTTGTCCATCTTCTGCCTTTTGCTTGTAACAACCGCACAAAAAGCAGGATATCCAAAAGGAATAATCCCATTTGGCAAAGCAGCTCTTGCAATAAAGAATACGAATACGGACAAAATCAAAGAGAATATGGACAGTTCAATATGACCTAAAAATTTTGCATATGGATTTTTGCCAACATCAATACTTTCAGCGTTTTGACCCTTCATAACAGTCCCCTTCCTTGCTGTACAGAATGTAGAAGGATTCTAACACAGTTTTGGGTCAATTCTAGTCGCAATAAGTCGAAATTTTATTTACTTATCGGGAAATATTCCTAATTAGAAAAGGGTGCGCATTATTCTGCTACACCCTTTACTACAATAATACTAACCTTATTCAATATCTTTCAAAGCAAGGTTGATTCTTCCCTGCTTGTCTATGTCAATTACTTTGACTTCAACCTCATCTCCAACATTCAAAACGTCTTCCACTTTCTTTATACGCTTCTTCGACATCTTGGAGATATGGACAAGACCTTCTTTGCCTGGTACGAATTCAACAAAGGCTCCAAAATTCATAATCCTTGTTACTTTTCCTTCGTACTCCGCACCAATTTCAACTTCTCCCACAATTCCGGATATCATCTTCATTGCCTTTTCCGCATTCTCTTTCTCCGGTGTGGCGACATAGATGGTTCCGTCGTCCTGAATGTCAATCTTGACATCGGTTTCCTCAATTATCCTGTTGATAACCTTTCCACCGGTACCAATGACTTCCCTAATCTTATCAGGATCTATCTTCATTGTAAACATCTTTGGAGCGTACTTTGAAACTTCCTTCCTTGGTTCAGGAATTGCTTTCAACAAAACATCGTTAATAATCTGCAATCTGCCTCTTCTTGTGATTTCAAACGCCTGCTTGATTATCTCATAGCTGAGGCCCTGAACCTTGATGTCAACCTGGATTGCGGTAATACCCTTTTCAGTTCCTGCAACCTTAAAGTCCATATCACCAAAGAAGTCTTCGATACCCTGAATATCTATAAAGGTGACGAAATCGTTTTCATCTTCCTCATTGACAATCAGGCCTGCGGATATGCCTGCCACCGGTCTTTTAATTGGAACACCGGCATCCATGAGTGCAAGGGTTGAACCGCAAACACTACCCTGAGATGTGGAACCATTGGACATCAGCACCTCGGAAACCAGCCTGATAGCATATGGAAACTCCTCTTCTGATGGGATAACTGGTTCCAATGCTCGTTCAGCCAAAGCTCCATGACCAATTTCTCTTCTTCCAGGACCTCTTGTCGGTCTTGCCTCTCCTACACTGTAGGCAGGGAAGTTATAATGGTGCATGTATCTTTTTTCCTCTTCGAGATCAATTCCGTCCAGCATCTGGATGTCGGACATGGGTCCCAATGTTGCCACAGTCAAAACCTGTGTAAGTCCGCGTTTGAACAGACCGGAACCGTGCGTTCTTGGGAGCACGGCAACTTCAGCTTCCAAAGCTCTAATCTCGTCAAGGGACCTGCCATCAACTCTTTTATGCTCTTTCAGCAGGTATTCTCGGATTATCTTCTTTTCAAAAGTAGTTACTGCCTCGCTAATAGCCGATGCACTATCGGGGAACCTTTCTGCCAAGGCTTCCTGTGCCCTGTTTGTTATGTCATCCATTCTTGCATCTCTGACAGTCTTGTCGTCAGTCAGAACGGCCACCTTGATTTCATCATAACAAAGCTCCTTTACAGCTTCCATGATTTCCTCGGGAATCTGGGCAGACTTGTACTCAAACTTTGGCTTTCCAACTTCTTTAACAATATCCTCTATAAAAGTGCAAATCTTTTTAATAGTGCCATGACCTTTAATCAATGCCTTAAGCATTACATCATCAGAAACTTCGTTTGCACCTGCTTCAATCATGCAGATTTTATCCTTTGTTCCTGCAAGAGTGACATACATGTCACTAGCATCACGTTCTTTGGTTTTTGGATTGATAACCACCTCATCATTGACAAGACCAATCGACACCGCTCCTACTGGTCCATTGAAAGGAATGTCCGAAATGGACAGTGCCACCGATGTTCCAATCATGGCGGTAATTTCAGGTGAATTGTCCTGTTCAACTGAAAGAACAGTATTTACCACAACCACGTCATTTCTCAAGTCGCTTGGAAACAAAGGCCTTATAGGCCTGTCTATTGCTCTTGCTGTCAAAATTGCCTTTTCTGAAGGTTTTCCCTCTCTCTTAATGAATCCGCCGGGGATTTTTCCTACCGAGTACAATTTCTCCTCATAGTCCACGCTTAGTGGAAAAAAGTCGATACCTTCCCTCGGTTCCTTCGATGCTGTTACAGTTGACAATACAACCGTATCACCATACCTGACAAGACAAGAACCGTTTGCCAATTGTGCCATCTTCCCTGTTTCAACTGTTAGTGGGCGTCCAGCTAATTCCATTGTAAATGTTCTGTGCATAAATTCTCCTCCCTTTAGCAACAGGACGCGTGCGGTAGCTCGTAGATTCTATGCCTGTGAGTACAGACACACAATCTACTTTCTACTGCCTGCGCCCCTTGCTATCTTGAATTTTTATTATTGTACCCAAATCACAGCGAAAAATAAACAGAAACAAAGAGCGGAAAAAACCGCTCTTCAAAACGAAAGACTACTTTCTAAGTTCAAGTCTTTCAATTAATGAACGATATCTGTTTACATCCACCTTCATCAGATAGTTAAGCAGACCTCTTCTCTGACCAACCATCATAAGCAGACCTCTTCTTGAGTGATGGTCTTTCTTATGCTTCTTAAGATGTTCGTTAAGATGGTTGATTCTTTCTGTAAGCAATGCAATCTGAACTTCTGGAGAACCTGTGTCTCCTTCATGAATTGCGTATTCCTTGATAATTTGTTGTTTTCTTTCCTTTGTCATGGTTTTCTCCTTTATATATTTATATTTTGCCGAAATCCTAGTATACGGTTGGAGCTTCCATAAACCAGGAAACGGTCTAAACAATTATACCATTAATTATTTTTTATGTAAAGCACGACATCCGACCGAACCTCTTACCAAAATTGGAGCATGAACCTTTTTCAAATGATTTTTAAAAACATTGTCTTCGTATAGCAATCATAGAAAGTAGTTTTGTGCAGCTTTTGTGATTTGATAAGCAGCTGTCCGGTATAACCTGGTTTTGCATAAAATTCCTCTGCTGCTTCAGCTGACCCCAACTCAAGCAGATGTACACCAAGCGCTTTCTCTCGAGCCATTTATCACGAGATTGTGCTTTTATGCCAGGCTCATTCTCAACAACGGTGAAAAACTCAGTAATTCTAATCGAACATATTTTTGATGTTTTTGTATTTTTCTCGAAATTTTCTATTGACACGCCCTTTCAACTATGCTAACATATGTTCGTACGAACGAATGTGCGATTTCAGGGAGGTTGGTACAATGAGAAGTTTGATAGCAGAATGCAGAGATCCAAAAGAAATGGTAAGACTTTTGAGAAAAAGAAGAATTGAAAAGAAAAGGAGAACAATAAGGCTCAAGGTTGTAACCTTTGTCTTTATTGTTACGTCCCTGATGCTTATTGTCACAGTATATGCAAAGAATATAAAACCCAAACCCCAGATAACGTATAAAACAGTAGTAGTGGAGCAAGGAGACACTCTCTGGGACTTGGCAAAAGAATATTATCCTGACACTGAAGTAAGAAGAGCGGTAAATGAGTTGAAGAAAATAAATAATTTGAAAGATTCAATAATATATGAAGGACAAAGCCTTAAAGTGCCCGACATTGACAACAATTGATATAAATATTATCATTGTTGGTGATAAATATTTGAGGGTGTTGGGACATGTACTTTAAAACAGAGGAAATCAGAATAGATAATCTGCCTTATGATATGGAAGAATTCAAGAAAACAGCTGTAGAAAAAATGGTTGATCCCATTAATACAGCTGTTCTATTTATATTTGCCCTGAATATCTATGCAGAAAACATGGACAAGGGAAAAGAATTTCTTTCCTTCCTTATACACGACTTTGAGAATGCCATAAGTCTTAGCAATATTGCAAGAAACAAAAACATAGCAAAATCATATCTGAAAGGTGCCGAACCTTCCAATAGATATACTCCCAGCCAGCCTCTTACTGTTGTGGTAAAATACGATGAGGAAAGGGGCAGAAAAAAACATCTAAAAACTGTATACATTGGCTGTGGTGGTGTTGATAGTTACAGACCCCTTACACTAGTTAGAGTAAAAAGAAGAAAACTCCCCTTCAAACACAAGCACGACCTGTGGTTCGTATATGAATACCCCTCCATAATATTGGATGTAAAGGAGACGGAATAATGAGATTTATCCACCTTGCCGACTTGCACATTGGCAAAAGAATAAATGAATTCAGCCTGCTCGAAGACCAGACATACATACTTGACAAAATAGTTGAAATAACCGAAAAGGAAACTGCGGATGCTGTCATAATAGCAGGCGATTTGTACGACAAAAGCGTCCCTCCAGGGGAAGCAGTACCTGTACTTGATGATTTTCTTACCCGTCTTTCCGAAATGGACAAGACTGTTTTCATTATCTCCGGAAATCACGACTCAAGTGAAAGACTTTCTTTTGGAAGCAGACTCCTTAAAAAAAGCAATATTCACATAATCAGTACGTTTGAAGGTAGCTTATCCAAAACTGTCCTGAAGGACGATTACGGCAATATTAATATTTTTGCCCTTCCCTTCGTTCGTCCTGCAAGAGTACAGAAATATTTCCCGGACAAGACAATATCAAGCTACGAAGATGCAATAGTTGAGATAATAAATGATGCAAAAGACAAACGCATTCTTGTGCCAAATGAAAGAAATATTCTCATTTGTCATCAGTTTGTTACGGGTACTTCAAGCCCCATACTTTCTGATTCAGAATCAACCATAGTCGGTACGCTAGAAAACATTAGCTATGAAATATTTGATGATTTTGATTACGTAGCCCTAGGGCATCTGCATTGTCCGCAGTCCGTTGGCAGGGATACCATTCGTTACGCAGGTTCGCCTCTTAAATACTCCTTCTCGGAAGTGAACCATAAAAAGAGTGTAACAATAGTTGACATCGACAAAAGCATGGTAACTTTAAAAGTAAGTCCACTCAATCCTACAAGGGATATGAGAAAGATAAAAGGGAAGCTTGAAAATCTAATTTCTCCTGAGGTTTGTGAGGAAGTTTGCAACGACTTCATCCATGCCACCTTGACGGATGAAAATGATATTTACGAACCCCTTGCCACTTTACGTGCATACTACCCCTACATACTCCATATGGAGCATATAAAAGAATCAGAGTTTTCAAATGAAAACAATAACATATCTGTCTATGACAGGATAAACAAAAATCCTGTTGAGCTTTTCAAGGAATTTTATGAGGAAATCAAACAGGAAGAGTTTGATGTGCAAAAACAAAAACTGCTTGAAAAATTGCTGAAAGAAGAAGGATTAGAGGAGTTTTGCCATGATACCCATTAAGCTTAAAATATGTGGTTTTGGTCCATACAAGGACGAAACCGTTTTGGAACTTGACAAACTTGGCCGAAGCGGCCTTTTTCTAATAACTGGTGATACAGGCAGCGGCAAAACAACAATTTTTGATGCCATTGCCTTTGCCCTTTATGGCGTTGCCAGCGGTAAAAACAGAAACGATACTTCAGGGTTAAGGAGCGATTTTGCCACCAGCACCACCCAAACCTACGTGGAGTTTACGTTTCTGTACAAAGGAAAGGAATATGTGGTACGAAGAAATCCACGTTACATAAGAGCAAAGAAAGTGGGCAGTGGAACCACTGAGGAAAACGCATATGCCACCCTGGAACTGGATAACAAAGTCATCGTCGATGGGGACAGAAATGTAACAAATTATATCAGGGAGCTTTTTGCTCTTGATTGGAACCATTTCAGACAAGTAGCAATAATTCCCCAAGGCGAGTTCATGGATTTCCTGCTGGCATCCAGTGGTGAGAAAGAAGAGCTTTTCAGAAAAATTTTCGACACATCCCTGTACAGCAGAATACAGGATATCCTGAAAAAGAAAAGCCAGGATTATCTTAAGATAACGGAGGAGTATAAAAACAGTCTTGTCCAGTATGTTAACGGAATAAAGATTCCCAAAGAAAGCAACCTTTACAATGAATTCTCCGAATACAAGGACAACAATGCGGTGGTTTTGATTAATGAAATCATGGATTTGGTTGCAAGGCAAAACAAGGAGGATTTATATAAAGTTAATGAAAATCGAAAGCAATTTAAAGAAATTGATGACACCTTGACTTTGAAAAAGGTTGAATACAGTGAAGCGGAAAAACTCATAAAATACTTTAATGATTTGAAAGAATATGAAAAGGAATACAATATCCTTCTTGAAAAAGACGAGTACATAAACAGGCAAATTGATAATATTTCACGAATTGAAAAGTCAGTCAATCTGATTCTTCCTCTTGATAAAAAAATGCAGGAAGATTATGCGGACTTTATTAAAATTGAGTTTGCCGTAAAAAAGCACAGGGAAAATATAAATGACCTTGTAGTAAAGCTGGAAAAGGCAGAGAAAGACCTGACCAAGGAGCAGGAGAACGAACCCTATCGCAGACATCTAAACGCCAGAATAGAAGGCATTAAATCCAAACTGCCCGAGTACGAGAAATTAGGCCAATTAAAGGACAAAATGTCCTCACTACAAAAACAGACGGACGATGCACAAAAGAAATTGAACAAGGTAAAAGGAGAGGCAGACAAGCTTTCTCAGAAGGAAAAGGATTTGTCATATCATCTTGCTACCTTAAAGGATGCAGAATCCAACTACTACAACTTTAAATATGCTTTGGATAATGCAAGGAAACAAGAAGAAGAAATCAAACAACACATTGCGACCATAAAAGAAATAACTGATGTTCAAACGAAATACAGTCAGCTTGAAAAGCAGTACAAGAAACATGAAAAAGAATACTTGCATGCAGACAATATATATGCCGTAAAACTCTCTGAATTCCTAAGAAACCAGGCAGGCATACTGGCAAGAAATCTTGAAGAAAACACTCCCTGTCCCGTATGCGGCTCTTTGGAGCACCCAAATCCTGCTTCCTATCAGGATACTGCCACCACCAAGGAAGAGTTGGAACTTTTGAAAAACGACAAAGAGACCAAGGAAAAAAGACTGAATAAAATATCCATAGAGCTTTCTCAGTGGAAAGAAAGACTAAGGCTTCTTGTGGATATTGCAGCAAATATGGACAAGGACTTTGCTATTGATAGTATTCCATATGCCTTGGACAAGCTTGAGAACAAGCTTAAAGCTTTGAATATTGGTTTGCTCGAAGAAAGGTTTTTCAAAGAAGAAAAAAGGCTTGAAGAATACAAAAAAATGCAGGTGGAGCTTGAAAAAACAAAGGAGGATTTATCAAACAAGAAACAGGAGCATGATGCATTTTTCGATATGTTCAACAATTTGAACAGTGACAGGATCAAAGCAGAGGCGGAATACAACTCTTTAAGAACCTCCTTTGAGTACAAAGACAAAACAGAAGC
>DUPL01000005.1 GCA_012838385.1 Clostridiaceae bacterium | reverse complement strand
CGTATTACCTGCTTCCCATTCCCCGGCATTAATGTACTTAGTAATATTTTCAGATATGTAACGGTAAAACAGCATACCCAGGACATATTGCTTAAAGTCCCAGCCATCTACACTGCCTCTTAGATCATTTGCCATATTCCATATCGTGCGGTGTAATTCCGCCCGTTCCTGTTCTTTTCTGTTGTTACTCATACCCTACTTCCTTTCTTCAACCATATTAGGCACTAATTCCATGATATCTTTAAAATCAACACCAAGCGCCGTACAAACCTTTACAAGAACGTCCATACTGACATATTCATTTTTAGAAAGCTTTGAAATTGAAGATGGACTTATGCCCGCAGCAGCTTGTAAATCTTTCTTTTTCATATCGCGGTCTATCAACAATTTCCATAGCTTTTTATAACTAACGGTCATCTTGGTCACCTCATTATATAAGTTTTTTTACATTATAGCACATTTTCTTCAAATATAACATTATAATTCTGTGTTTATGAAGGAAATCTACAATATTAACAAAGTTAATGATAGCTATGTATGATTGATGTGATGGAAAAAACGGCATAGCCGAATATCAACGACTATGCCGCATTTTTATAAACAATCCCAATCTGACCTATAGAGGGAATTTTTTCTATCTTACCACGGATTTCTTAACCTCATACCCTATCTTGCCAATTGAATCGGTAATGTTATCTATTGTGGTCTTTTCCGGATCAAACTGAAGTTTAACCTTGCTTGCATTGAACATTACATTCACACTTTCCTTGTCAACACCATCCACACTCTTTACCGCCTTGTCAATCTTCTGCATGCAGGATGGGCATGCCAGAGTTTCCAGTTGTATTGTAGCTGATTTCATTTAGCATCTCTCCTTCATTTTTTATCTTCTCAATCTATATCTCAAAAGCCTCATGCCGTTCAATATGACGGCCAGAATGCTGGCTTCATGTACAAACATGCCAATCGACATATTCATCCAGTCACTGAACAAAACACTCACAAGCAAAACAATTACAACGCCAATTGCAATGAATATGTTCTGTCTCATATTCCTGGTTATTGCCTTTGACAGCCCAAGAGCATGTGGCAGTCGTCCGAAATCAGAGTTCATTAGTACGACATCCGAAGTTTCAATTGCCACATCTGTTCCGCTACCCATGGCAATACCTACATGGGCAAGCGCAAGGGACGGACTGTCATTAACACCATCACCTACAAAGGCAACGATTTGTCCTTTGTCAATAATATCCTTGACATATTCCGACTTGTCTTCAGGAAGCATGTTTCCACGAGCTTCTGTAAGTCTCAGCTCCTTTGCCACCAGATCCACCGTACCTTGGTTGTCACCAGAAAGCATGACAAGATTTTTCACCTTCAGCCTCTTGAGGCTATCCAAATCCTTCTTTACATCTGGACGAATCTTGTCACGGACACCCATCAATACTTTAAGCTCTTCATCAACAGCTGTCAATACCAGAGAATTACCGTTTTTCTCAAACCTATCAATGTCAGCTCTCATCCTGTCATCAAGGTGAACCTTCTCTCGTTCCATAAGAGCCACATTGCCAACAGCTATCCTGCGTCCATTTACTGTGGCAATTATGCCCTCTCCCTTGACAACTCCCGTATTCTCAACAGAAAAGGTTTCCACCTCTCCAATGTGCTCAAGAACAGCCTTTGCCAGAGGATGATCAGATTCCTTTTCCACACTGGCAAGATAAGAAAGAACCTCTTCCACATTCTCTCCATAGTATTCCTTTTCCATGACAGAAGGATTTCCTACTGTCAGGGTTCCGGTTTTGTCAAACACCATGGTATCAAGCCTGCTGAAATCACTTATAACTTCGCTACCTTTAAACAAAACTCCATGTCTTGCACCATTTCCAATTCCCGCCACATTCGATACAGGAACACCAATTACCAAGGCACCAGGGCATCCCAGCACCAGTATGGTTATTGCAAGTTCTACGTTCCTTGTAACAAGGCCTACCACAAAAGCCAGCACCAGTACAAAAGGTGTATAGTATTTAGAGAATCGGTCAATGAATCTTTCTGCCTGGGATTTGGAATCCTGGGCTTCTTCCACAAGCTCTATTATCCTTCCAAAAGTGGTGTCTTCCCCAACCCTGTCAGCAACTATCTGAATTGTTCCATTATCAAGTATTGTACCTGCAAATACTTTGGAACCTTTCTCCTTTGCAACGGGCAGAGATTCGCCTGTGATACTTGCCTCGTTCACACTTCCTTCACCCAATACAACTGTTCCGTCTACAGGCACTTTTGCACCCGTCTTTACAAGAAGCACATCGCCAATATCTACCTCGTCAACATCAACTTCCTCAAACTCTCCGTTCTCCATAAGCTTAAGAGCGCTCTCGGGAGCCATTTCAGCAAGTTCCTTTATTGCTGAACGTGTTTTGTTGAGAGTTCTCTGTTCCAGATATGCACCAAACAGGAATAAAAATGTTACTATCGCAGCTTCCTCATAGTTCTTTATAACAAACGCACCGGTTACTGCAATGGTAACCAAAACATCTATACTAACAACCTTTATCCTTAAAGATTGGAAAGCCATTATGGCAATAGGTGCAGCACCCAGTACGGAAGCAGCTATCATCAATATTTCAAACAAAAACATGTTTCCTATCGTCCATCTTACAAGGAAGGACAAAGCTATTAACACTCCGCCAATCAACGCTATTTTATTCTTGTGCTTTAATAAAAACCGCTGCATTACCTATCACCCCTTTAATTTAAATTAACATTATGCATGATATGCAATATCCAGTTCTTCAAGCATTTTATATACAGCTTCATAGCTTTCACAAACATCTTCCGGAACTGAATAATTGCCGGTTATGTCGCGCAGTCTTGCAAACTTATCCTTAAGGTCTGCGTCTACTTTACCCTTCATTTCATCAAATACTTTTTTCACCTCATGAAACTCAGGATGATGCTCTCCATGCACTCTTGCCACTATGGGAACATACATCTCCAAAGTTTTCATGTGCTCCTTCTTAACCTCATCAAATGTTCTTGCCATAATAGATACCCTCTTTCTATCAATTGTTATCAATCACAAGCATATTATACCAGCCATTTTCACAGATTGCTTTGACTTGAATCACACTAAATATTTTGCATTCATAATATTACATATGTGTATTTAAAATATGCAGCATGGAGAAATGTCATGGAAAACAAAAAGAAGTCACAACGCACATTAATACTAGTCATGATAATTAATTTCCTCATATCCATAATAAAAATCTGTTTGGGACTTTATACAAAAAGTACAAGCATGACAGCTGATGGTTTCCATTCCATTTCCGACACTTCTTCAAATATTGTGGGGATTATTGGACTGCATTATGCATCAAAGCCAAAAGACAAAAAGCACCCTTACGGCCATTACAAGTTTGAAACCCTTGCTTCCTTGTTTATATCCTTCATGCTCTTTGCCTTGAGCGGACAAATAGTTGTTGACGCAATATCAAAATTCATAAATCCGACAATCACCAGAATTCCACCCATAAGTATTGCCGTATTAATATTCACTATTGTAGTTAACACTGTAGTATCCGTCTGGGAGAACAAAAAGGGAAAGGAACTAAACAGCCAGGTTCTTGTATCTGACTCCATCCATACAAGAAGCGACATATTTGTGTCTTTAGGTGTGCTGGTTACTCTGATATTATTAAAACTTGGCGCAAACCCAATAATCGATCCAATTGCATCCCTTGTGGTGGCTGTATTCATAATCCACGCTGCATTGAAGATATTCAAAGACAGCAGTTTTGTTCTGGTTGATGGAACCCAGATAAGTGAAGATGACATACGAAACATAGTCATGGAGTTTGATGAAGTTGTGGATGTACATAAAATACGCAGCAGAGGGAGTTTGGACAACTTGAACATTGATTTGCACATAGTAGTTAATGCAGACCTGGATGTGGAAAAGTCGCACATTCTCGTGCATGATATTGAGGATGCTATGAAAGAAAAATTCAATAAAAACACACAGGTGTTGGCTCATGTGGAGCCTGATAATTAATTAAACAGGCTCCCTTACAAAATCGCCGACACTTACAGAACCATCCTCGTTCCAATAAAATCTCATAAACTCAATATATTGCTCATTTCCAGGCAGTCTTTCTGCAACAGAAATGTACCACTTACCCTTGAATTCAAACACCTCACTGCAGGAAGGCACATGAGCGGTATCTCCTACATGGTTCTCATCGCCTATCAAAAGACCTTTAACTTCAAAACCACCAAGCGGATTGTCGGATACTGCATAGGAAGTACCTTTTCCGCAGTCGGTATAGAAAAGATAATATTTGTTTTCATGTTTTACCATGAAAGGAGATTCGCAGGCATATTTGCATCCAAGTTCAATCAAGGTTTCATCCTTCCAGTCAACAAGGTTCTTTGACGACGCAACACCGCATGCAGGAAAAGCATTTCCAACTTTTCTAATACCTGCGGTATAAAAATACATGTAGAAGGTATCATTATCCTTAAATATCATCACATCGCGATTGTCAAACCAGCTCTCCTGTGTCCACTTGTTCCATCTTGTCGGATAATACAAGGGATTCTTCTCATACCTTTCCCAGTTGTACAAATCCTTTGATGTGGCAAGAACAGTTGCCTGGGAAACATTGTAGTTAACCCCTGTATAGAACATCCAGTACATGCCGTCATGATGAATGACCGCAGGAGCCCATACCTGATAAACTTCATGTCCTTCAGGATGTATTGCCACTGCAGGCTTGTGTATTTCCCAATCCACAAGATTCGTACTTGACGCATGTCCTATGTAGTGTACATATCTTTCCGGCCAGTCATAACCTATGGAATCAATGGTGTAAAAAAGATGAACCTTATCATCAACTACAACCACTGAGTGGTCTGAACAGGAGCCTCCCGGTTCACAAAACTTGCCTTTAAGAGGCAGCTCCCCTCTTTCAAGGCTTTCAAGATGCCTGTACGCCCTTGTAATAAGATTGTCATACGAGATTCCATCCGGGGGCTGCCCGAAGTATGTATCGGGGCGGGCGCCTCTTGAAATCAAATCCGCCCTGTTTGCAAGTGCTTCAATGCTGGCCACAGTCTTTTTGTGCTCAAAACCTTCCTTGACTCTGAAAGGTCCAAGTCTGCTCATAATATCCCTGTATGCGTTCATAAAGGCCTCCCATATCTATTTTAATATCTTTTTAACCAGTTTTAAATTCTTGCGGTTTGGATATCTTAGTGGAACATCTATCACATTTGATTTTCTTAAAATGCTCTTGTAGTGGGTAAAGGTGTCAAAGCTTTTCCTGCCGTGATAGCTGCCCATGCCGCTTTCGCCAACACCACCAAAAGGCATTTGCTTGGATACAAGATGCATGATGGTGTCGTTTATGCATCCGCCTCCAAAGGAAACTGAGTTTAAGACCTTCTCTTCCCTATCCTTGCTTGTTGTAAAGAAGTACAAGGCAAGAGGTTTTGGCCTCAGTTTTATTCTCTCAATTACCTCATCCAAATTCTCAAACTCGATAATCGGAAGAACAGGACCAAAGATTTCTTCCTGCATCACGGGACTGTCCCAGGATGCATTATCAATGAAACACGGATTTATCTTCAATCTCTTTTCGTCAAATTCTCCCCCGTAAATTACCTTCTCACCTTTTACAAGTCCGAGCAATCTGTTAAAGTGCTTTTCATTTATGATCTTCGTGTAGCCCTCATTCTCAACAGGGTTCGAACCATAAAAGTCTTCCACAACCCTTTTCATTTTTTCAACCAGTTCGTTTTTTACACTTGAATGAACCAACAGATAGTCAGGAGCAACGCAGGTCTGACCCACATTTATGAGTTTGCCCCAGATAATTCTTTTTGCAGCCAAATCCAGATTTGCCGTTTCGTCAACTATGCAGGGACTCTTGCCGCCAAGCTCCAAGGTTACCGGTGTAAGATGTTTGGCTGCACTTTCCATAACCACTTTTCCAACGGAAACACTTCCTGTAAAGAATATATAGTCGAACTTGCTGTCAAGCAGTGCCTTGTTGGCTTCCCTTCCCCCTTCAATTACACAAATGTATTCCTTATCGAAGGTTTCCTCAATGAGGTGCTTGAGTACCTTTGATGTATTTGGAGAATAGGACGACGGCTTTATAACCGCACAATTTCCTGCCGCAATACTTCCCACAAGAGGAGCAATTGCCAGCTGGAAAGGATAGTTCCATGGTGATATGATCAAGGTTACACCATAGGGTTCAGGATAGATAAAGCTTTTTGCTGGAAAAGAGGCAATATCCGTTCGGACTCTTTTCCTTTTTGCCCATTTGGGAAGCTTTCTTGCCGCATAACTTAGCTCATTCAAAACAAAACCTATTTCAGTAGTGTATGAGTCAAAGGCATCCTTGTTTAGATCCTTAAAAAGCGCATCCATTATCCTGTCTTCATAACCCAAAACAGCCCTTTTCAGCTTTTTAAGCATCTCAATCCGGAACTTTACATCCTTTGTCCTTCCACTATTGAAAAACTCCCTTTGTTTATTGACAATCTCACTGATGGCGTCCATGTTCACCGCCCTTTACTTTCTTAATATCTTTTCCATCGCCTTTCCTTTGGCCAGTTCATCAACCAGCTTGTCCAAATAGCGTATTTCCCTCATCAAAGGCTCTTCAATTTCCTCCACCCTTACACCGCATACCATACCTTTTATGAGCATGCGGTTTGGGTTAAGTTCTGGTGCCTGGGAGAAAAATTCCTCAAAAGTCGATTCCTTTTCAAGATGCTCCAAAAGTTCTTCCTGGGTGTATCCTGTAAGCCACAAGATAATCTCGTCAACTTCCTGTTTGGTACGCCCTTTCCTTTCAGCCTTGCTTACATAAAGAGGATAAACCTTGGCAAAACTCATGGAATATATTTTTTCATTACTGTTTCTTCCCATAACAATCCTTCCTGGTGTTTTTCTTTATGCTACCATAATTTATTTCGAAATACAAAAAAACAACAAAAACGTGTAACACGGTTGTTTTCCAACCTTTTACCCTTCATTCTTCCCAGTCTTTATGTTGATAACCAGCATCCCCAACATTATAAACACGCCGCCGATGAGGGTTCTGACAGTCAGTATATCTCCTACAAATATGGAGAAAATGGCTACAAAAAGTGGTTCTGACAGGAATATAATGGCTGCATGGGTAGGGTCTGTGTAGGGCTGCATCTTGTTCTGCACCATGTATGCAACCACAGTACTGAATACCGCTATAAACAAAACTGAAAGAACCGTGGTTTTGTTTATGGGAACGTAAAACTTCTCCACTGCCATGGAAGGTATGAAAGACAAAAGACTTACCACCAGCATTTGCATAAATGTGGTCTCAAGTATGTATTCACTTTTTGCATACTTGCCCACCAGCAAAATCTGAAAGGCATAAGCTACTGCACTGACAACCAAAAGAACGTCACCAATATTGATTCCAGAAGATCCTTCAATCGACATTACAGCAAGACCAAACAAACTTATTCCCACTGCAAAAACAGTCTTTAAATCCGGCAGCTTTCTGTATATTACAGCAGTTATTACAGGAACAAATATTGAATACAAACCTGTAAGAAAACCGGCCTTGCTTGGGGTTGTATATAATAGGGCTATGGTTTGCAGAAGACTTCCCAGAAACATGGACAAACCTATAAGAGCTCCACCTTTTATACTTTCCTTCTCTGCTTTTCTCAATCTTTTAACCACAAAAGGAAGTAATATAATTGTGGCAATGGAGTATCTTGTCAGCATGAAAGTATAAGGGCCAATATGTTGGAGAGCAAGGCTCATTACCGGCATGCCCGCTCCCCAAATCATACTAATAACCAACAAAGAAATATCCGCTTTTAGTTGTTTACTCATTCAATCCTCTTTCTATCAATCTATTTTGTAATTCACAGCCTGTGACTGGAACAACTTGTAGTACAAACTATCCGTCTTCTTGAGCAGATTCTCATGGGTGTCGTAATCCTGCACCTTTCCCTTCTCAATAATCAGCACTCGGTCGCAGAATACGCTGCTGGACATTCTGTGGGATATGTATATGGCAGTTTTCTTACCAATCAGTTTGTTGAAGTTTGCATATATATCTGCTTCAGCAATCGGATCAAGAGCTGATGTCGGCTCATCAAGAATCACCAGCGAAGCATCCTTGTACAAAGCTCTTGCTATTGCAATCTTCTGGGTCTGACCGCCTGACATCTCGATACCTTTTTCATCGTATGCCTTTCCAATTCTCGAACGGATGCCCTCTGGAAGACTCTGCACCTTTTCCGTCATGCCCACTTCTTCCAGAATAGCCATGGCTCTTTCGGTATCTTCTCCAACATCCTTGCAGGTAATGTTCTCCTCAATACTGAATGCAAACAGTTTGTAATCCTGAAAAACCGCAGCAATCTTCTTCATGTAGCTTGTGTAGTCATACTCAAACACATCCCTGCCGTTTATTAATATCTTGCCTGACATAGGTCTGTACAGCCTGCAAACAAGCTTTACCAAGGTAGTCTTTCCAGCACCGTTCAATCCTACAATGGATATCTTCTCACCCTTTGATATCTTGAAGGATATGTCATCAAGGACAAGCATGTCGCTTCCAGGATACTTGAAGGATACATTTCTAAACTCAATGGATTCAACCTCTCCTTCAGACTCCACATCTCCGCCCACATCCTTTTCATCAGGCAGAGACATGAATTCCATGAAAGGATCCAGAAATCTCAATGTCTGACCCATCATGACGATGTTTTTGGAAAGCTCGGTTGTCTCCCTTGCAAAGTTTATGGCACTAGACACATACATGGAAAAGGAACCTATGCCTATTCTTGGTCCGAACCAGTCGGTTGCCACCCTTAAAGCAACGTATCCGTATGCAATTGCAGCCTGCAGGTCGTTTATGATTCCATTAACACCTGTGACTACTCCCTGTTTTTCGTAGTATCCTGAGAACCAGTCATTTATCTCCTTGTTGTACTCCGTCACCCTGTCAGAGAGCATCTTGTTCATGCTGTAGAGACGGATGTCCTTTTGCAGTCTGTTGTCATAGCACAAGTCAAGATAATAGCCGTACTTCCTGTTGACAGGTATTATCTGAGAAAAGAAATTTACCTGGTAGTTCACAAAAGCGAAGTATATAACAATGCCTATGACAACAGTGACAAGAAGCATAAGTACAAGAATACGGCTCAGAAATAACATTATAGCAAAAAGGCCTGCAATTGTGAACACGTTCTTGAATATGAATGCAATGCTTTTAACCAGCCCCAGCATAGCCTGCTGGTTTGTGGTGGCAAACACAGCCCTTTCTTTCAAATCAAGATAATATGGGTTTTCAAGGTACGAAAACTCCACATTCATAATTTTTTCACCCATTGCATAATTCATCTTTTCCGACATGTACCTGTTTTTTACCTCCATGGTCCTTTTCATAAGGTTGTTCAAGATTGCAAAGAAAAGGTTTGTAAGAACAATTGCACATACAAAGAAAACAATTATGCCAACTTCTCTTTCTCCCAACAACTCGTCAATCAAAAACTTTGGGAGTACAACATTTGCAATAATCTGTCCTCCTCCAGCAATAGTGTTGACTATGAGAAGGAGAATGTATGAGGGGGATATCTTCCATGACAGTGAGAAAAACATCCTTATCTTCTTCAAATTATTCATTGTTTTTGCCTCCCTCATTGTAGTATTTGCCTTGAATTACAAACATCTCGTAATAGCTTCCCCGTTTGGCCATAAGCTCGTCATGGCTTCCGTATTCTTTAATACCGTCATTATCCAGCAGAACTATCTTGTCGCAGAACTTTGTGCTTGCAAGCCTGTGCGATACAAAAATTGAAGTCTTGTTCTTTACCAGTTCGTTAAAATTCTCATATATCTCAGCTTCCGCAAGAGCATTCAGAGAAGCAGTAGGCTCATCAAGAATTACCATATTGCCATCCTTGTACAAAGCCCTTGCAATGGCAAGCTTCTGATTTTCACCACCCGAGAACTCAATACCCTTCTCATCTATAATTTTCAGCATCATTTGGTCAAGGCCTTTTGGCAAATTTCCAACCTTGTTTCCAAGACCCACCTTGTCCAAAGACTGAACAACTTTTTCCTTGTCAATGTTTTCCGACCTGCAGGCAACATTCTCGGCAATGGTGAATGCTAATACATTAATATCCTGGAACACTACTGGAAATCGTGTATACGTTTATAGCGTATCGAGGGTTCGAATCCCTCTCTCTCCGCCAAATGACAAGGGTTTGCAAGAATTTGCAAACCCTTTTTACATGCTTATTTTTCTGCTAAAAAGTCTATTTGCTAAAAATTTGCTAAAAAATGATTTAAGACAGAACAGAATAGAAAAGGATAAACTGAAAAGTTTTGTTGCCAATCTCAACCCAAAATTTCTTTATCATTTAT
>DUPL01000069.1 GCA_012838385.1 Clostridiaceae bacterium | reverse complement strand
ATTTGATTTTGAAAGTCCCGAAACCCGCATAAACACTGGGTTTTTCTTACTTGTCGTTCGGTAAGGACTTCATTGTTGGGAACAACAGTACATCTCTAATGGATTGACTGTTTGTGAGCAGCATAACCATTCTGTCTATACCAATACCCAGACCACCAGTTGGAGGCATTCCTATTTCGAGTGCATTCAGGAAGTCAAAATCCACATCGTTTGCTTCTTCATCACCAGCAGCCTTGAGTTGCGCCTGTATTTCAAAACGTTCTCTCTGATCTATAGGATCATTAAGCTCGGAAAACGCATTTGCATGCTCACGTCCCACTATAAACAACTCGAACCTCTCGGTATATCTCGGGTCCTCGGGCATTCTTTTGGCAAGAGGAGATATTTCAACGGGATGATTCATCAGGAAGGTGGGCTGGATAAGGTGTTCTTCACAGAACTCCTCAAAGAAAAGATTTAATATGTCTCCCACTTCATGATGAGGTTCATATTCAACTTTATGTTCATCGGCAAGCTTCCTTGCCTCTTCTACAGATGTAATGTTGCTGAAATCTATACCCTTGTACTTCTTAACAGCATCCACCATGGATATGCGTTCGAAAGGCTTTTCCAAGTCAATCTCCACATCTCCATAGACAATCTTTGTGGTTCCCAACACATTCCTGCTTACAACCCTGAACATCTCTTCAGTAAGGTCCATCATTCCGTTATAGTCGGTGTAAGCCTCGTAAAGCTCCAGCAAGGTAAATTCAGGATTGTGTCTTGGGGACATGCCCTCATTTCTGAAAACCCTTCCTATTTCATATACCTTGTCAAACCCGCCAACAATGAGCCTCTTCAAGTGCAGCTCAAGAGCTATTCTCAGATACAAGTCAATGTCAAGAGTGTTGTGATGAGTTACGAAAGGTCTCGCAGCAGCGCCTCCTGCAATATTATGAAGAACAGGAGTCTCCACTTCAATGTAGCCCTTATTATCAAGGAACTTCCTTATCTCCTTGATAATAAGGGATCTTTTTACGAAAGTTTCCTTAATCTCTCTGTTTACTATCAGGTCAAGATACCTCTGTCTGTATCTAAGATCAATATCCCTAAGTCCGTGTTTTTTCTCTGGCAGCGGATTCAAAGCCTTGCTTAAAAGGGTTACTTCCTTTGCTTTAACCGAGATTTCACCTGTCCTGGTTTTGAAAACTATACCCCTTATACCAATGATGTCACCAATATCATAGACCTTGAAGTCAGAGTAACTTTCATCTCCTACTTCATCTTTTCTGACGTAAATTTGAATCAGACCCTTGGAATCAAGAATGTGGGCAAAACTTGCCTTGCCCATAATGCGCTTCAACATAATACGACCCGCTATACTCACTTCCTGATCCTCAAGCTCACCGTAGTTCTCTATTATTGGCTGAGAATGATGAGTTACATCAAACTTGGTAATTACGTATGGATCCTTACCACTGTTCTTCAGGTCCGACAACTTGTTGCGTCTGACCTGCATCTGTTCATTTATATCTTCTTCCCAAAAAATATTTTCTTCATTATTCAAATTCTCTTCCATTAAACGACATCCTTCTTTTCTGGTATCTTTATATCAACAATCTTGTACTTTACAATTTCACCACCCGGTGTTTTTACCTCAACCTCGTCTCCTACCTTTTTGCCCAAAATCGCCTGGCCAACAGGAGACTCGTTAGAAATTTTACCTTCTAAAGGATTGGCTTCGCTTGAGCCAACCAGGTAGTAATCAACTTCCTCTTCAAACTCGTAATCATACAAAGTGATTACGAGGCCCAATCTTACTTCATCCGTAGTAAGATTCGTATCATCTATTAAAACATAATTCTTTAGAATTGATTCAATCCTTATCCTTTCAGCTTCATTCATTGCCTGGGCAGCCTTTGCCTCATCATACTCCGAGTTTTCAGACAAATCCCCGAAACTCCTGGCATCTTCAATCCTTTTTGCGATTTCCAGTGCTCTTTTGCCTTTTATCTCCGCAAGAAGATTTTGATAATAGCGCAATCCTTCTTTCGTGAGATGAGTTACTTTTTCCACCATACTGTCACTCCTTCATTAATCCATTCTCAATATATTCAACGCTATTTATTGCGGTAATCCTTTTCCTTCAAGATGACACTGTGTGCTCCGCCTTCAACAATGCTTGTAGCGGATACCAAAGTAAGTCTTGCATTTTTATGAAGTTCAGGTATAGACAATACACCGCAATTGCACATGGTAGCCTTTAATTTATTTATTGTAACTTCAACGTTGTCTCTGAGCGGACCTGCATATGGAACGTATGCATCAACACCTTCTTCAAACGTCATGCCAGGGGTATCTCCCAAATCATATCTCTGCCAGTTCCTTGCCCTGTTGGAACCTTCTCCCCAGTATTCCTTAACATAAGTGCCGTTAATATTGAGCTTTCTTGTCGGGCTTTCGTCAAATCTTGCAAAATATCTGCCAAGCATTACGAAATCCGCACCCATTGCCAATGCAAGAGTTATGTGATAGTCATGTACAATGCCGCCATCGGAACAAAGAGGAATATAGATGCCTGTCTTCTTGAAGTACTCGTCCCTGGCCTTGGCAACCTCAATAACTGCCGAAGCCTGGCCCCTTCCTATTCCCTTCTGCTCTCTAGTTATGCAGATGGAACCTCCACCAATACCGATTTTGATAAAGTCAGCACCAGCTTCCGCAAGGTATAGGAAACTCTCTGCATCGACTACATTACCTGCACCGCATCTGACCTTGCCGTTGTATTCCGTCTTGATAAACTCAAGGGTATCCTTCTGCCATTCGGAATAACCTACAGAGGAATCTATGCACAAAACGTCAACTCCGGCATTTACAAGCTCGGGCACCCTTTCCCTGTAGTCTCTTGTGTTGATACCTGCACCGGTCATATAGCGCTTTTCCTTGTCGAGCAGTTCTACGGGATTTTCCTTGTGTTGGTCATAGTCCTTTCTGAAAACCAGATATCTAAGACGATTTTCCTCATCTATAATTGGCAGGGTGTTGAGTTTGTGGTCCCAGATTATATCATTTGCCTGTTTAAGTGTAATTCCTTCTCTTGCAAAAACAAGCTTCTCAAAGGGAGTCATGAAATCCTTTATTTTTGTTTCAGGACTCATTCTGCTGACTCTGTAATCCCTGCTTGTAACAATTCCCATAAGGTATCCGTTGGGAGAGCCGTCATGAGTAATAGCAATGGTGGAATGGCCTTTTTCCTTCTTAAGATTCAAAACATCTTCAAGGGTATTTTCAGGAGTCAGATTCGAATCGCTTACAACAAATCCAGACTTGTACTTCTTGACTCTTTTAACCATCTCTGCTTGCTCCTCAATTGACTGAGAACCATAAATGAAGGCCAAACCTCCACATTTGGCCAAAGCAATTGCCATCTTGTCATCGGATACCGACTGCATGATCGCAGAAACGAGGGGTATGTTCATGTAAATTTCAGATTCCTCCCCCTCTTTATACTTTACAACCGGAGTCCTTAAAGACACGTTGCTTGGTATGCACTGTTTTGTTGCCAAACCTGGCAATAGTAAATATTCGCTAAATGTATGCGACGGTTCATCGTAAATATATGCCATGATCTTTCTCCTTAAAATCCATAATATATAAAGTTAGTGGAAGATATTATAATGTTTGCATATTTATATGTCAAATTAATTATTTGTTGTCTTTTAGTAAAGCCTTAGCTACGACACTGCTATAACCTTTCAGCATCGCCAGCAATTTTTCGTTTGGTTCAAATATTATCAAGAATCTTCCTTGGTTCTGGTGGCATGTAAAGTAATATAAGTCCACATCATCTCTGCCGCTTGAGCAATCAACATGCTTGGTGCCATCTTTATATTCTTCATCAACACTATCATTATACCTGCCAAATGTAAGGATATCGGAAGCTGGCAATTTTATAACAGGCTGTCTTTTTGCCTGGTTAACAAGTTTGTCAATATTGAAAATTCCCGAATGCAGTGAGTACTCAAACTCCACCTTGTTGTAATTTATGTACACCAGCCTGGACACTATGCCTGCAGCAAAAAGAATAAAGGGTGTCGGAACAAAAACGATGTATCCAGCAAAATTGTATAACAATACAAGCAAAACCACAGCGGCAACCATTATCATGAAACTCAAAAAAGTGTAAAAGGAATCCGTTTCCCTTTTAATAATTATCTCCATTATCACACCACCTGAAATGAATAATATATGAAGGCCACAATTTTATTGTGACCTTCATAGTATAACACAAAATGTTTCTAATTAAAACCTTTTAGTACATGCCGTTGCCCATTCCACCTGCTGGAACTGCTGGCTCAGGCTCAGGAATATCAGATACCGCAGCTTCTGTTGTAAGCAGGATTGCAGCTACTGATGCAGCATTCTGCAATGCTGAACGTGTAACCTTCGCAGGATCTACAATACCGTGGGAAATCATATCCACATATTCCTCACTGTTTATATCAAAGCCAACGCCCTTGTCTTCCTTCATGACTCTGTCTACAACGATAGCGCCTTCAAGTCCGGCATTGATTGCAATCTGCTTGAGAGGCTCTTCAAGCGCTTTAAGAACAATCATAATACCAGTTTTTTCGTCGCCTTCAGTCTTGTCTAGAAGCTCTGTTACCTTTGAAATTGCATTGATGTATGCGGTTCCACCACCAGGAACGATACCTTCCTCAACAGCAGCTCTTGTAGCAGACAATGCGTCTTCGATTCTGAGTTTCTTTTCTTTCATTTCAACTTCTGAAGCTGCGCCAACCTGGATTACAGCTACGCCGCCTGCCAGCTTTGCAAGTCTCTCCATGAGCTTTTCCTTGTCAAACTCGGAAGTTGTCTCTTCGATTTGAGCTTTGATTGAAGCGATTCGCTTTTGAATATCGTCGGAATCACCAGCACCATCAACTATAATGGTGTTCTCTTTTGCAACCTTGACCTGTCTTGCACGGCCAAGCTGGTCGATGGTTGTATCCTTGAGTTCAAGTCCAAGCTCTTCACTAATAACCTCGCCGCCTGTCAGGATAGCGATGTCTCTGAGCATTTCTTTTCTTCTATCGCCAAAACCAGGAGCCTTGACAGCAACGCAAGTGAATGTGCCTCTCAACTTGTTGAGTACCAGTGTAGCCAAAGCTTCACCTTCCACATCTTCAGCAATTATGAGAAGCTTCTTGCCGTGCTGAACGATTTGCTCAAGAACTGGCAAAAGTTCCTGTATATTGGAGATCTTCTTGTCGGTGATGAGGATGTATGGATCATCAAGCACCGCTTCCATCTTGTCAGTGTCAGTAGCCATGTATGCGGATACATAACCCCTGTCAAACTGCATACCTTCAACAACTTCAAGGCTTGTTCCCATGGTCTTGGATTCCTCAACGGTAATAACACCTTCGTTGGTTACCTTCTCCATGGCATCAGCAATAAGGTTTCCGATAACTTCGTCATTAGCGGATATAGAAGCAACTCTTGCAATATCCTCGCGGCCTCTTACCTTCTGGCTGTTTTCCTTGATGCTCTCAACAGCAACCTCAACAGCTTTTGCAATTCCTCTCTTTAGAATCATTGGATTTGCTCCAGCTGCAATGTTCTTCATTCCTTCTCTAATCATTGCCTGAGCAAGCAATGTAGCGGTTGTGGTACCGTCACCAGCCACGTCATTGGACTTGGTTGCAACTTCCTTGACGAGCTGCGCACCCATATTTTCATATCTATCTTCAAATTCAATTTCTTTTGCAATGGTAACACCATCATTGGTAAT
>DUPL01000068.1 GCA_012838385.1 Clostridiaceae bacterium | reverse complement strand
TTTGCTACTCCATAATCTCTATTGAGATCAGCTAGCGATTTACCGTTATTATATAATGATACTATCTGTTTCTTGAATTGTTCTTTATAACCTTTTCTTGCCATCTTAATTCCTCCCACTTTTATTATACCATTGTTCGGAATTAATTTGTCCTATATAGTGTAGCCGATCCATATTAAATTATCAACAAAACGAACAAAATTAGAAACAATAAGAATAAAAAATGAACATAAAAGATGAAAAGACATAAAAAAAGACTGTCATTTGACAGTCTACTGGCTGGGATGGCAAGATTCGAACTTGCGACTGCCAGAGTCAAAGTCTGGTGCCTTACCGCTTGGCTACATCCCAATAACACCAACGCAAGATATTATACACATTATCCAGGAATTTGTCAACGGTAAAATGTAATTTTTATATAAATAACAGATATTTACATTTATGCAGTTTACGTCCAACATGAAATAATATAACTTAAACTACACTTGTCATACTTACAGTTATATCTTCGCCATATAGTTGAGGTACTTGACACTTCAATAGTAATACAGATATATTAGAATCCTGTTTACTATATTTTTTAAAGAATTAGAGTTCAAGAGTGTATTTGCAACTGCATGCTCGAGAATATTCGTGCCATTCTTGTTCATATCTGGAGATTAAAGGAGATTATTATGGATAGAATTTTTGGATACATAAGTTACATGATGCCCTTTATGCTTATAGCTCTTGTTATTTACATAATTATAAGGTTAATAGTTGTTAAAAAGCGCAAGAAAAGGATAAGTATTAAGAGGGAAATACCATTAATGCTCTTTATATCCTATATCACAGGATTATTGTCCATAACAGCTTTTCCAAAAGTAGTATTTAATGATGGAATACGATTGGTCGTAGGTCCTGGAAGTGTCAATTTGATTCCGTTTAGGACAATTGTAACGTATTTTGACGAGAGATTCATAATCTTTGCGATATTGTTTGCAGGCAACATTGTCATGTTCATGCCTGTTGGCTTCTTTGTTCCGCTCATATGGAAGAAAGGCCCTTTGTTTACCACAATGTGCGGTCTTTTATTTTCGCTGTTTATTGAAATTTCTCAACAGTTTGTAGTCAGAAATACGGATATTGATGATCTGATTTTAAACACGTTTGGAGTATACTTAGGCTATTTACTTTATGCAGCTGCAAAGCATATAATTAACCGAAGCAAGAAAAGTGAGGAATTATGAGATATTTATTAATAAGACCGAGATATAAAAACATACTGGCAAATCTGGAGCCTCTAGGACTGGAGTATGTGGGAGGTGTACTTAACGATCTCGAAAAAGAACACTTGATTTATGATGAGTTTTCACATATCAATCTGTTTAAGAAAACAAGATTAAGGAGAATTATAAAAAGCTTCAAGCCGGAGGTTGTTGGATTTACTGCACATGTTAACACAGTGAACATAATTAACAAAATGGCATGTATAATAAAGAAGTTGAATCCAGACATTAGAATCATTGTTGGAGGCCCTCATGCAGAACTTAATTATGATGAGTTTTTCACACCTTGTATAGACTACATATTTACAGATAGTGACCTTTCAAGTTTTTATGTCGCTGCTGAAAACAATTTTAATCATGATGCAGTTACGAACTTGACAGGTGTGTGTTACAGGGAAAAAGGAGAATGGTTTGTAAATCCAAAATCAAAACCTGCAAGGGATTTCAACGCAAGACCTGACAGAACTCATTTTTATGAAAACATAAAAAAGAATTATTTAATAGGGAAGGGGAGGTATGCTCTTCTGAAAGCATCCTTTTCCTGTCCGTACGACTGTAATTTCTGCTATTGCTGCAAGATGAACCAGGGTGTGCATTCTGAAAGAAGTCTTGATGATGTTGTTAAAGAGATTAAAGATATTGCTAATGACAAGATTTGGATTGTTGATGATACATTTCTAACAAGTAGAAAAAGAGTAGAGGATTTTATAACAAGGATAAAAGAACAGGGTATAAGCAAAGAATTTATGGCTTATTCAAGAGTTGACTTTATAGTTCAGAACGAAGATTTGATGCCGCACCTATATGAAGCTGGTTTTAGAGATCTTTTGGTGGGTATTGAGACTTTTGATAAAGTTTATCTTGATAAGTACAACAAGAGAACAAGTGAGGATGTCAGTATTAAAGCTGCTGAAATCCTTGCAAAAAACAAAATTCTGTGCAATGGACTCTTTATTGTTGACCATCGTTTTTCCAAACAGGATTTTAGAAATATGTATGATTTTATTCGGATGTCTAAGATATATTGGTGTGTTTTTGCAATTTTTACACCATTAAAGCACACAAACATGTTCGATGAATTCAAGGACAGACTTGTAAATTACAAGCCTGAAAGGCTTGATTTCGTACATTTGGTTTTAAAGCCTGAGAAAATGTCAACATTTATGTTTTATTTAAGGTTTTATTGGCTTAATGTAAAGTGTTATTTTCGATTGCTAGTATGTTATATTTTTAACAAAGAGGGAGTACGAAATGGGTAGGGGTGTAAAGGTTTGGGACAGATTGTCCGTCAAATATGATAGATTGTGGGTGCAAAAAAACTCTTTGGGACCAACTAGAAGAAAGGTTATTGAAGTGATTAAAGGACTTGAGGTTGGGGATTCTTTTAATCTGCTTGATGTTGGCTGCGGAACAGGACAGTTTATTGATGAAATAAAGTATGAGTTTGAGAATGTCAAAACCTTTGGCATGGATTATTCAGAAGGAATGCTTCAGGAAGCAAGGAACAAAAACAATGATACAAGTTATTTTAGAGGGAATATTTGTGCATCAATACCAAAAGAGTTTATAGAACCTGAAAGCATTGACATTGTAACATGCATGCATTCATTTCCATATTATCCAGACAAGGCGGGTGCATTGATGAATATAAAAGCCATATTGAAAACTGGCGGATATGCAATCTTTTGTTCAGCCTCTGTAAACTGTTTGTATGAAAAGTTTGTTATGTGGTTTGTTGGGAAAACCGCCTCCGATGCCGAATATTTATCAAAAAATGATATGAGAGGGCTTTTGGCAAAAGAATTTGTCCTGGTTGATGAGTTTAATATTAAGAAAAGATTCTTTATGCCTACAATTTGTGGCTTTTTGGTCAGAAAGATATAAAAATGTTGGTTTAGCATTATACTGTAGGAGGGTTTTGTTGTATAATATAAACAAGTGTTAATGACTGTGTAGACGGGATGTGATTCTATGACCAAAAAGGTTTTAACTATCCTTATTATTATCTGCATATTTAGTTTACAGTTGTCTGTAGGTGTATTTGCAGAAAGAGACCATATGGCGGATACATGGGTTGGAAATGATGCTCTCGGCAGAAGGCTTCCAACAAATGAGCAGGTTGGTGACAGAAAGGAAGAGAAATATGTGGGAATCTTCTATTTCCTGTTCATGAATGCTGAACAAGGCAGAATTCTGGACCACTCGAAGGTCTTTGCAGAAGATGGCGTTGAAGCTGTATGGGATGTCCTGGTACAAGACGGTATGCACATGTGGGGCGGCCCTTATTTTGGCTACTACAAGAATACAGATGAATGGATTTACAGAAAACATGCGCAGATGCTTGTTGATGCAGGCATAGATTTTGTATTTCTAGACACTACAAACGACGGCGGACTATTTCCTCATGCATGGCAAATCCTATTGGATACCTGGGCGGAAATCCGTGAAGAAGGCGGAATGACTCCTTATGTGGTATTCCATTGTGGCGTAAATGCGCCAACCATGAAATCCCACATGCCTACCATATTCAAAGCATACCAGAATCCCAAATACAATGACTTGTGGTTCAGGTGGGAAGGAAAACCCTTGATTCTAGGAGACTATACAATGCTAGAACAAAAGTACCTTGATTTCTTTACTCTCAGAGAATCCTGGGCATTCAATGGCTGGACTGGTGATGGTAAAGGAAAATGGCCATGGATAGCGGAAGTTCCTCAAGAGCCTGGTAGAAGTTTTGATGGTGTGATTGAGCAGATTGTTGTTTGTGCGGGATATCATTCAAATTCATCAAAAGGCAGAAGTTTTTCCAAAGAAAAACAGCCTTTAACTGGCAGATTGGATTTTGGATTCTCTTTAGATGATACGGATAAAGGAATTGCTTTTGATGAACAGTGGAAACAGGTATTCAAGGTGGATCCCAAGGTTGTCATGATTACTGGCTGGAATGAATGGACCATGGGCAGATGGGAAAATGCGGGCCTTGGCCAGAAAATCTCCGGTACATACATTCTAACTGAGAATGACCTAATGTTCATGAACAACTATGTGGACTGTTTCAATGTGGAGTATTCAAGAGACATAGAGCCTATGAATGGTTTTCATGGCGATAACTATTACTATCAAATGGCTTCATACATAAGAAAGTTCAAAGGAGCAAGACCAATACCCATGGGGACAGGAAGCAAAGTTATTAATGACCTAAAGGATTTATCTGTGTGGGATTCCATTGGTCCTGAGTTTTATGACACAAAAAATGACATAGCACACAGAGATCATCCATCCGTTTGTGGTTTGTTCCATTATGAGAACCAGACAGGAAGAAACGATATTGAATACATTAAAGTATCCAAGGAGGCTGGAAAAACATATTTCATGATAAAATGTGTCGACGATATCATAGTTGACATGGAAGGCGAAAACTGGATGAACCTGTTTATTGACAGCGACAGATATTATGGCACCGGATGGAATGGTTATGACTATGTAATAAATCGGTCCAGGGATGGCAAAACCATGACTGTTGAAAGATTTGTCAATAATGACTGGAAGTTTGAAAAAGCTGGCACTGCTGAATATGCTTTGAATGGAAAGACCCTTGTTATTGAGGTCGATGATTCTTTGATTGGACTTTCTGACAGGGATGACTTTGACTTCAAATGTGCCGACAATTCAACAATTACTGGTGAAGCCATGGAGTTCATGGATTTAGGAGATGCCGCTCCTAATGGCAGGTTCAACTTCAGATACATGAAAGAAGGCGGCAGAATAAAGGGTGACGGTACGGGAGATGCAACTTCTTCCTCCAGCTTAAACAATACAACAATTGGAGTTATTATATTGGTTTCTTGTGTGCTTGTTTCTGTTTTTGGTGTTATTGTGGCTATTAGAATTATGCAAAAAAGAAACATCAAGCCTAAGAACCTGGTAGTTGCATTAGTATTTGTCATATACATGTCCTCCACAATGTTTTACAACCAATCGCATGCATTGTTCTCAAGCAAGGATTTGGTTCTTGTGGTAAAAAAGGATATATCCGAGTATGGAAATCATAAATTGCAGAAAGAAGTCATAAATGAGTATGTAGAAGCATTTAACAAGATAAATCCGAAGATAAAGGTAAAAGTCAAGTATGTGAACGACTTTAACGGCAACCTTAATGATGGAGATGTCCTACTTATAAACGCCACCACTGCATCGGACTTCATGGCCGCAAAGAAATACGACAAAACTGATAATTCAAGCAAGCTTCTTGATTTGACAAAGTATCTGGACAACACAGAGAATATGCTTGAACCAGCTTTAAGACTTGGCCAATTGGATGGCAGACAGTATTGGATACCTGTAAACTATGACCGTACAGTTGTATATATTGACAAGAGTGTGTTTGATATGAGGGGTAAAGGAATCCCATCCAAAGACTGGACTTATGACGAATTCAAACAGCTGGTACATGACCTTACTTTCTCTGAGAAAGGTAATAGATACACAGGTGTTTACCTCAATCACCATCAGATGAATGTATGGAGACTGTTTGCAGAAGGCTTTGGAGGTTCAATGTATAACAGCGATGCTAAAATGATTGAGCTTTCAAAAGGCAAAGCAGTAGAAGGACTTTCTGAAATGTTCTTGTTTCTTGAGGATGGATACGCCAAAGGTCTTGGGTTTAATACCAAAGGCTCCGACAGGTCAAACAGTGCCATGTCCATTGCATTTGCATTTCAACCACAAAGAAATGGAAGATATTTACTATCAGATGAAGAGTTCAGGTCAAATCCTGCAACAAAATCACTAGTTGACAAGGATAATATAGTAATTTTGCCTTTGCCTGAATTTCCAGAAGGAAGAATTGGTACGACCAATGCGGATTTCTGTATTGGCTTTGCTGTAAACAAATCTGCAAAGAACAAAGATAATGCAGCAAGGCTTGCAAAATTTGCATTGACAGAGCAAGGACAAAAAATACTGAATAAATACTATGGTGGAATTCCTGCAAACAAGAGTACATGGAATGATGATTACTGGAAGAAAGGTTTGCAAGGAGATTTTGTTGAAAATATTCTATACGGAATTGAGAATGACAAGAGAAATGATTTCTTTGAGTTGTATGTAGAAACTGAAGATCCATATTACTACGCATTGCGCACAAGAGTTTTTTATACATGTTATATGAATAGAGATTACGAGAGAATTCAAAAGAGACCTTCAGGAAACTTCAAACAATACCTTGAAAGGTTTGAAAAGGATATAAACAAGATGATTGGCCAAATTACTTAAAATTTGGCCTTTTTAGAGCACACATTGAACAAAATTATTATTTTGTTCAATGTGCTATCTCTAACCTATCAGATATTAATCTGTACAGGATTCCTGTTTTCGTAATATGTAATTTTATCAAAACCACAAAGTTTAATCTTTTCAATTGTAGAATTAAAATGGCGACACAAATACTCCTGGTTGTGAGCATCGGATCCAAGTGTCACATACCTTCCACCCAGTTCTTTAAATCTTTTTAGAATATCAAAATCAAATGGATGTACATCTATACCTGATGTATTAATCTCAAAAGCCTTATCCTTGCTAACTAAATAGTTTAGTATTCTGTCTATCTTTTCTTTGTTTTCATGATAATATATTCCGTTATCTTCAAATGGTGTGTATCTTTTTAAATAGTCTATATGACCCATGGTATCAAATATATTAAATGAAGTAATGTTTTCATATATGATGTCAAAGTATTCATCCAGGGCATCCTGCTTTTTTGTGTTTTCGTTATACAGCTGTCTGTAATATGGATCGATACCTCTTATGAGGTGTGTAGAACCGATAATATAGTCAAAGGGATAAACCTTAATCGCATTCTTAATCTTGTCGGATATGTTGGACTGTATGCCAACTTCAATGCCAATAAGGATTTTTATTTTGTCCTTGTATTTCTCTTTTAACTCTGACAGCTCGTTGAAATACTCATCAATATCAAAATGCATTATGATGCCATCCTGATATTCTAGATCATAATGGTCTGTAAATGTGATGGCATCTAGCCCCAAATCAATTGCTTTTAAAATAAAAGAGAGCGGATTCGTTTCCGAATCCGTAGAAAATCTCGAGTGTATGTGTGTATCAATCATATGCTTTACCTTTCAATTTTTCTAGTTTATTTGTGAAAAATTTAACTATCTCTACAATAAATATAATTGATGCTGAAAGTCCTAACACAATCAACCACTGGCTCAGGTTCAAGGATGTTACCTTGAATATTTTCTGTATAGGTTCTACAAGCAGTACTACTAACATGCTTATGGCTGAAATTGCAACTGCTCCCAAGAGTTTTGGATTGTTAACCAGATTGGTTTTGAAAATAGAATCCTTTATACTCTTAAGGTTGAATACATGGAACAGCTGTGAGAATGCCAATACTGCAAATGACATTGTCTGTCCTACTTGTGTTAATCCAGTTGTTCTGTATGCAATCTGGTAAGCCACTAGCGTAAGCATTCCTACAGAAACACCCTGATAGAGCAATCTGGCGAAAGAAGCTTTAGTAAAGATTGGACTGTTAAAAGGAAGAGGTTTTCTCTTCATAATCCCCTTCTCTGCCGGCTCAATTCCCAAAGCCAAAGCAGGCAGGCTGTCCGTTACAAGGTTTACCCACAATATCTGAATTGCAATAAGTGGCTGTTCTCCGCCAAATGCTTTTAAGAAGATTGTAGCGGTAAACAGTGCAACAATCTCTCCTATATTACACGACAACAAGAAGTATACTGCTCTTAATATGTTGTCGAATATGCGTCTGCCTTCTTCAACTGCTGCAACTATTGTTGCAAAATTGTCATCGGTAAGAACCATGTCTGCGGCTTCCTTGGCAACTTCAGTACCGGTAATACCCATTGCACAACCAATGTCGGCGGATTTCAATGCAGGAGCATCATTTACCCCGTCTCCCGTCATGGCGACAATATGGCCCTTTTCTTTCCACGCATTGACAATTCTAACCTTGTGTTCAGGAGCTACTCTTGAATATACACTTATATTCTCAACCTTTTCTTGAAGCTCTTCATCACTTATGGTATTCAGTTCGGAGCCTTCAATGGCCATTTCGCCCTCATTCAAAATTTCAAGATCCTTTGCAATGGCGACTGCAGTAGTCTTGTGATCTCCGGTTATCATAATAGGCTTTATGCCTGCTGTTTTGCATTTCTTTACAGCTTCCTTTGCTTCTGGTCTTGGAGGATCTATCATACCTAACAGGCCTATGAATACAAGGTTCTTCTCAATACCTTCATCACTTTCAGGTGCAACATCAATATCTTTGCAAGCAAGAGCAAGTACTCTTAAAGCCATGGAAGCAAGTTCCTCGTTTGCCTGATAGATTCTTTCCTTTTCTTCTTCGGAAAGATTGCATTTTGCAAGCAAAACGTCAACTGCGCCTTTTGTATATACCCTAAGGCCTCCATTATCAGATTTACATACAACGGACATAAGTTTTCTGTCTGAATCAAAAGGCACTTCGTAAATGCGTTGATACTCGTTGTCAAGGTTACGTTTGTCAAGTCCTACCTTGAGACCCAAATCAATCAATGCTGTTTCAGTGGGATCCCCTATAAGATTGAGCCCTTCGCCATTGTTTGAAATCTTGGAGTCGTTGCAAAGAATAGATGTGAGAATTACTTGTTTGAAAGTATCATCAGAAAGCAGTTCTTCCGTGTTCTCCGCATCCATGGTTTTTCCGTTGGCCCAGAGCTTGACTACTGTCATTTTGTTCTGAGTAAGGGTTCCGGTCTTGTCTGAGCATATTATACTGGTTGAACCCAAAGTCTCAACAGAGGGAAGATTTCGCATGATTGCGTTTCTCTCAACCATCTTTTTAACGCCCATGGCAAGCACTATTGTGGAGATGGCTGGAAGTCCTTCAGGTATGGCTGCTACAGCAAGGCTTACTGAAACCATGAACATTTCCATTAAGCCCTTGTCATTCAATACTCCAATACCAAACATAACTACACAGATAATCAATGCTGCTATGCCCAGGTATCTTCCAAGCTGATTAAGTTTTCTCTGCAGTGGTGTTTCCCTGCTTTCGACATTCATCAGCATGCTTGCAATCTTGCCAACCTCTGTCTCCATTCCAGTGCCGGTAACAATGCCAGTGCCTCTACCATAAGTAACAAGACAACTGGCATAAGCCATGTTTATTCTGTCACCAAGCGGTGTTTCCTTGCCATCTTGTGCTTCGTTGAAAACAACAGTTGCATCCTTGTCAACAGGAACACTTTCACCAGTCAATGCCGCTTCCTGCACTTTAAGGTTGAAGGATTCAATTAGTCTCAAATCCGCAGGAATCAAATCACCGGTTTCGAGTATTACGATATCACCAGGGACAAGTTCCGTTGACGGCAGGACCATGCTCTGTCCATTTCTCAAAACTTTCGTTGTTGGCGATGAAAGCTTTTGCAATGCAGCAAGTGATTTTTCCGCATTGAACTCCTGTACTACTCCTATAACCGCATTCAATATTACAATCAGGAGTATTATTATCGATTCCGCCACATCTCTTGTTACAACAAACGAAATGATTGCTGCAACTATAAGCACCACTATCATGAAGTCCTTGAATTGAGCTGCGAACATGGAAAGAATACTCTTTTTCTTCCCCTTTGCCATTTCGTTTGGTCCATATTTCTCAAGTCTGCTTTGTACTTCATTGTCATCAAGACCGAGTTCCATGGAAGTGGCAAGAAGTTTTTCTGTTTCAACCACGGAAATCTGATGCCATTGCTGTTTTTCAGAAACATTCATTATCGATAGATTCTCCTTTATATTAAGTTTTTTAGTTTACGTAAACGCGATGATATGTCTTTTTGCCCTTTCTAATCAATACTCCATCGCCTTCAAGCTGTTCGGTAGGTATTGCATAATCAAAATTTGGCACCTTTTCATCGTTTACATAAACGCCGCCTTGTTTTATAAGTCGTCTACCTTCCGCTTTTGAAGGTATCAGACCAGATTCGAGAAGAGCATCCAGAATTGGCAATGAGCCGTCTGTCAGGAAGCTTTCATCAATTTCAGTTGACGGAATGCTATCACTGTCCTTGCTTCCTCCAAACAGGGATTCAGCAGCACTCTTTGCCTTTTCTGCTTCCTCTTCTCCATGAACCATTTTGGTGACTTCGTAAGCTAGTCTAACCTTGGCCTGATTTATTTCACTACCTTCAAGCTTTTCCATTTCCCTTATTTCTTCCAAAGGAACGAAGGTGAGCATTTTCAAACATTTTATGACATCTGCGTCGTCGACATTGCGCAAATACTGATACAACTCATATGGTGGTGTCTTTTCCTTGTCAAGCCAGACTGCACCTTTTACAGTCTTGCCCATTTTCACACCTTCGCTGTTTGTGAGCAGCTTGAATGTGACGCCAAATGCTTCAGCGCCTTCAACCCTGCGTATAAGTTCAACGCCACCTATGATATTCGACCATTGGTCGTCTCCTCCAAATTCAAACCTGCATTCGTAATCCTGATACAGTTTCAAAAAGTCGTAGCTCTGCATGAGCATGTAGTTGAACTCTATGAAATTGAGTCCCTTCTCCAGTCTTTGTTTGAAGCATTCTGCAGCCAGCATTCTATTGACCGAAAAATGAACGCCAATATCTCTCAAAAATTCCACATAGTTCAACTTAAGTAACCAGTCGGCATTATTAACCATTATTGCCTTTCCTTCACCAAAGTCAAGAAATCTTGACAACTGGCTCTTAATGCTTTCCACATTATGGGCAAGCTCCTCGTCAGTGAGCATTTTTCTCATGTCGGTTTTTCCGGACGGATCCCCGATTTTACCGGTTCCTCCGCCAACAAGAGCAATCGGCCTATGCCCTGCCCTCTGCATATGAACCATTACCATAATTTGAACAAAATGCCCTATGTGGAGACTGTCAGCAGTAGGATCAAAACCAATATAGAAAGATACATTCTCATTTTCGAGAATCTCTCTTACCTTTTCCTCGTTTGTACATTGTGCAATAATCTCTCGCTCGACCAAAGTGTCATAAACGTTTGACATTTCAAACCTCCGTTCAATTGTTTATGTTATTCCTCGTGTACTTCCTCATCGTCCTGCTTGTGGTAGCATGCATCGCAACATCCTTCACAAACAGCCAGCGAATCATCTATGAAAAGACCTCTTCTCTTTTTATAGTCAAGAATAGCAGCCTTTACAGCTTCCTCAGCAAGCAGACTGCAGTGCATCTTGACTGGTGGCAATCCACCCAGTGCATCGGCAACAGCCTTGTTTGTAAGCTGAAGAGCCTCGTCAACAGTCTTGCCCAGAATCATTTCTGTAGCAATACTGCTGGTAGCAACAGCAGCACCGCAGCCAAAGGTTCTGAACTTGACATCTATTATTACATCATCAACTATTTTCAAATACATTTTCATAATGTCCCCGCATTTTGCGTTGCCAACTTCTCCAACTCCGTCAGCATCGGGTATCTCGCCTACATTGCGTGGGTTTGAAAAATGATCAATGACCTTTTCGCTGTACATCATTTTTATACCTCCTTTTCGACTCCTTCATATAAAGGTGACATAAACCTTAATCTTTCAACTATTTCTTTCAATTTGTCTACAACGTAATCAATCTCTTCCAAAGTATTCTCACGGCCAAATGTAAGTCTCAAGGAGCCATGAGCAACTTCATGGGAAAGACCTATAGCCAGTAATACATGTGATGGGTCAAGTGAACCTGAAGAGCACGCAGACCCGCTGGAAGCGGCAACACCATTCAGATCAAGCATTAGAAGAATTGATTCACCTTCAATATATCTGAATGAAAAATTGACATGCCCGGGCAATCTCTTCTCCCTGTGACCATTCAGCTTGACGTAAGGTATTTCCTTTTCAATACGTTCTATAGCTCTATCTCTCATTTTACGGAGATATTCAGCCTTATTCCCTATATCGTTTGTAGCAATTTCAATAGCCTTGCCGAGCCCCACAATACCAGGAACGTTCTCAGTAGAAGCTCTTCTACCTCTTTCCTGGTGTCCGCCGGTTAAAAAGTTGGCAAGTCTAAGTCCCTTCCTTACATAAAGAGCGCCAACTCCCTTTGGTCCGTAAAATTTATGGGCAGACATTGACAAGAAATCCATATTCATTTCCTTTACATTAATGGGAACATTTCCTACAGCCTGAACAGCGTCGGTATGGAAAGGAACACCCATGTTTTTGCATACTTCCCCTATTTCAGCTATAGGCTGGATTGTTCCAATCTCATTGTTGGCAAACATAATGCTTACCAAAATGGTATCATCCCTTATCGCATCCTTGACCTCTTGTGGTGATACAAGCCCATCTTCATCAACAGGCAGGTATGTTACTTCATACCCTTTCTTCTCCAAGTCCTTGCATGTTTCAAGAACTGCAGGATGTTCTATGGAAGATGTTATGATATGTTTGCCTTTCTTCGTGCTGATCCCTCTCAGCACCCAATTGTCAGACTCCGTTCCGGAGCTTGTAAAATATATTTCATTCGGTTCTGCACCGATTGCATTCGCCACTCTGTCTCTTGCAAGCTCTACTGCTTTTCTGGACTCACGCCCTTCTTTGTAAACACTCGAAGCATTTCCAAAGTTTGTTCTAAAAAATGGAAGCATTTCGTTCAAAACTTCCTCATGTAACGGTGTGGTTGCTGAGTGATCGCAATATATTCGTTTTTCACACAAGTTTGCTTACCTCTTTTCTGTTGTGGATTTAAGTATTTCAATAAAATACTTATTCTTCATTATAGCACTTTGATACAGAATTTTCAATTAAAGAAAATGCAACCCTTAACAAAGAGTTGCATTTTATTCCTATTATATCCTAATTATGATACAAATCTTGTATCAAGGACCTGTCTTGAGCTGACATTCAGTCCTGAAGTGAAATCCAAGAACAGATTATCAAACTCAATATAATATTTTGTACTAATAGTTTCCTTTCCTGTTATCATATAGGATCTTGATATATCATGATTTATCTTGTCAAGCTTTGCAGTCATTGACCTCAAAACACTTTCAGTAATATTTGTCTCGCATTCAGGCAAAAGCAGCTTGAACAAATCAAAATACTGATCTTTGTATTGCTCGCCGAATTTCTGTGATACAAAAGCATTTAAGAAATTCGATGCCATTCTAATCCTGCTTGTATCCTTACCATTGTAATAGTTAAGCATTGTGTTTGTGTACGTATCATCCTCAGTCTTGTAAAACTGGATAAGTTTTAGTGCCATTGTTCCATCAAAAACGTTTTCATTCTTCTTAATATCTATATCATAATATGCATCCTTGTACTTTATACTGATGGGCATGTTGAAGTTTACTGCTTCAAACATGTTAATCATCCTGGCAAAAGCATTGTCGTTAAGATTAATGTAATATGGAATGTTTATATCCAGAATCGAGGAAACCAACGTTGCCGTCTTTTCGGCACTATTCTTTGAATAGTAGCTTCCAATTGAGTTTGTTTCCTTTATTATTGGATCAGTATATTTCAAGTCTTTAGGAATGTATAAAAAAGACAGTTGGTTGTGATTTGAGTCGTAATTTACAACAAACAACAAATCCGTTTCCGGTCTTGACTTCTCCCCTACGATTACAAGAATGTTGCCTTTGAAACTTGTAGGTTGATCGTCATCCGGTTTATACGGATCTGCATCTATATCAATAGTGGTTTCCTTTTCTTTCGATATACCACTATAGCCCAATGCAAGCAAAAAACCACATACGGAAGTGGCAAAGAAAAGAAATATAGTAATTACAATAACAAATCTTCTTAGATTGTCCATTCTTCTTTCACCTTTCAAAATATTAGGTACTAGTATAGTATATATATTTCCTGATTTCCGTCAACTCTCGTTTTCATCTTCATCAATCTTGAAGTTTGAAAGTGGATTGCTGGATACTGCCTGCTTCAGCCTCTTGCTGCTTACATGCGTATATATCTCAGTAGTTGCTATGCTTTCATGCCCCAGTATCTCCTGTAGCGAGCGTATGTCCACATCTCCATGCTGGTACATAAGTGTGGCAGCAGTATGTCTTAGTTTGTGAGTTGAATATTTTTTAGGATCGAGATTTGCCTTTTTTATGTACTTCTTTACAGTATACTCAACGGTTTTGGGGCTGATTCTGTTTTTTCTTTCGCTGAGAAACAAGGCATCTTCATGACCTTCGTTCGGCTGGGGTCTTACCATCAAGTAATTGTCGATGGCTTCAGATACGGAATCAGTAAGGTAGATGGTCCTTTCCTTTGAACCTTTTCCTCTTACCACCAGAGTGTTGTCCTGGCGCAGGTCTCCTATGTTAATAGACACCAGCTCTGACAATCTAAGACCACAGTTCAGGAACAGAAGTATCATGCAGTAGTCCCTTTCCTTGTTCTTGCCTTCAATGCTTTTTAAAAGATTTATGCTCTCCTCAAGTTCAAGATACCTCGGTAGCCTTCTCCCTATTTTAGGTGATTCAAGTTCATTTGCAGGGTTTGATTCAATAATCTTTGCCTTTGTATGGCAATATTTAAAGAAAGAGCGCAGTGTTGCCACCTTTCTGGAACGGGTGGAGGGAGATGCTTGTCTTTCTGAACTTAAATAGCTTAAAAAGGCATAAAAATCATTGAGCCTGACGCTGTTTAACAGATCAAGGGATATATTGTTTACACTGGCGTCCTCAATGGTTTCCTCCTTTTCAAGAAAGCCTCTTCTTTTCTTTAAAAATCTGAAAAAAAGAAGCAAATCATAATAGTATTCTTTTATAGTATTTGCAGATTTGTTCTGTATGCTGTCAATGTAATCAAGAAAGTCCTCTGCGTAATAAGGTAGCATGTTTTCCGGAAATTTACTCATGTAAAACTCTCTCCTTTATTCCTTTCCATTATATCACAAAGCATATTGTCCATCAATAATAATTGACTTGGGACAAGCCAGCATATATAATTGAATGGAAATTTTTTAATATTGGAGGCAGTATTTATGTGCAATTTTGACAATTTGAGACGTGTAGACAAGGAAGTATCAGACGCAATAGATCTGGAGATAAATAGACAAAGAAACAAGATCGAACTTATTGCATCGGAAAACTTTGTAAGCAAGGCAGTTCTTGAAGCCATGGGTAGTCCGCTCACCAACAAGTATGCTGAAGGATATCCTTCAAAAAGGTACTACGGTGGCTGCGAATACGTTGATATTGTGGAAACCCTTGCAATCAACAGAGCCAAAGAGATATTTGGTGCCCAGCACGTTAATGTGCAGCCTCACTCCGGAGCCCAGGCGAACATGGCGGTGTTCTTTGCTGTATTGGAGCCTGGTGATACGGTACTCGGTATGAATCTCAGCCATGGAGGACATCTTACACACGGCAGTCCTGTTAACATGTCCGGCAAGTGGTTCAATATTGTACCATACGGAGTAAGTCAGAATGACATGCAAATCGATTATGAAGAAGTTCGCAAGATTGCACATGAGTGCAAACCCAAACTTATAATTGCGGGAGCAAGCGCATATCCAAGAACAATAGATTTTGACAAGTTCAGAGAAATTGCTGACGAGGTTGGCGCATATCTGATGGTTGACATGGCTCATATAGCTGGATTGGTTGCTGCAGGTTTGCATCCATCCCCTGTTGGGAAGGCTCATTTCGTCACAACCACAACACACAAGACATTGCGCGGACCAAGAGGCGGAATGATTCTCTGTGACGAAGAGTTTGCAAAAGCCATAGACAAGGCCGTTTTCCCAGGAATACAGGGTGGACCGCTTATGCATGTAATTGCTGCAAAGGCAGTTGGTTTAAAGGAAGTTCTCCAGCCTGAATTCAAGGAATATCAGAAACAGATTGTTAAGAACGCAAAAAAGCTGGCTGAAGAACTTATGAATCGTGGTTTTGAGCTTGTTAGTGGAGGCACCGACAACCATCTGATGCTGGTTGACCTTACAAACAAGAACATAACTGGAAAAGAAGCACAGCATATGCTTGATCAGGTTAACATTACCTGCAACAAAAACGGAATACCATTTGATACGCAAAGTCCTTTTGTAACCAGCGGCATAAGACTTGGAACACCTGCTGTTACTGCTAGAGGCATGGTTGAGGAAGACATGACTGAGATAGCAGAACTTATTTCTCTAACTCTTTCAGATTTTGACAGGAACAAAGAGGAAGTAATTAAGCGTGTGGATGCGCTGGTTGGAAAATATCCACTTTATGAATAATAATAATTGGAGGAATTGAAATGTGGGATGAAAGCAAAAAGGAACCGCTTGCATACAGAATGTGTCCTTCTACCCTGGAAGAATTCTACGGTCAGAAGCATATTCTTGCACCGGGAAAACTGTTATACCGAATGATTAAGTCGGACAGGCTTTCATCTCTTATTTTTTTCGGACCTCCCGGTACAGGAAAGACATCCCTTGCAAGAATCATTGCACAAACCACAAAAACGGGTTTTAGAAAACTGAATGCCGTTTCATCAGGGATAGCAGATATTAAGGATATTGTTAAGGAAACTCAGAACCAGCTGCTGAATCCGTCCGGCCGCACGGTTCTATTCGTAGATGAGATACACAGGTTCAACAAAGCCCAACAGGATGCCCTTCTTCCCTATGTGGAGGAAGGCGTTATCATATTAATAGGTGCAACTACCGAGAATCCATACTTTGAGGTGAACAAGGCACTAATATCAAGGTCTGTTGTGTTTGAGCTCAAACCTCTGGAACCTAATGACATAAAGGATATAATTAACAACGCACTGACAAGTCCCAAAGGATACAAGGGGTTAAATATAACAATAGATGATGAAGCCCTTGAATTCATTGCAAACAACTGCAACGGCGATGCCAGAGTTGCTTTAAACGCTCTTGAACTGGCGGTTTTAAGTACGGAGACCGACATGACCCAAGGCTTTAATATATCTTTGGATATAATTAGTGAATGCATGCAAAAAAGGACTATAAAGTTTGACAAGTCTGGAGAGGAGCACTACAACAACATAAGTGCTTTTATAAAATCCATGAGAGGCAGTGATCCTGATGCGGCGGTGTTCTATCTGGCAAGAGCTTTATATGCTGGAGAGGATATAAACTTCCTTGCCAGAAGAATTGTCATTTGTGCATCCGAGGATGTGGGTCTTGCAAATCCTACTGCGCTGCTGGTCGCAACCGCTGCAGCTGAAGCAGTTCGCATGATTGGCATGCCTGAAGCAAGAATTATTCTTGCACATGCTGCAATTACTGTGGCTGCAAGTCCCAAGTCAAATGCGGCATATATGGCGATAAACAAGGCAATGGATGATGTTTCTAAAAAAGATACTGGAGAGGTTCCATATTATCTTAGAAATCCTGTTGCTGAAGGATTGAAGGATATTGGATATGGTGAAGGCTACAAATACGCCCATGATTACGAAGGCAATGTGGCAGATTTGGAATTCCTTCCCGATATTATGAGAGGAACAATATACTATAAGCCTACGTTTAACGGCTATGAAAAAAGAGTTTCTGACTACCTGAAATGGGTAGATGAAATGAAAAAGAGAAACAGAGATAAATAAAAAAGCAAACCCAATGGATTTGCCCTTGATTAACAACTATTTGTTTGGGTAAACATACTCATTTAAATCAGGATCATAGTAACATCCTTCATAATCCTGCCAGAGATATTCACTCCATATAGCAAATTGTGCAAGCGGATCTGTTTTGAAACTTCCATTGCCGCTGAAATATTCGATGCCATCATTGGAAACCATAATATCAAACAAGGTTTCTTTGCCTGCATAGTTGACTTTAAATATCATCTGATAGATAGGCGTACCGTCGTTATCATGACCGTAATGGGATATTCCCACATACTCATAGCCCTGAATACCGCCGTGTTCCTCCAGTTTGGCTCCTAATTCACAGAATTTTGCAAGGCCGTCCGCCTCAATATTTTTTAGCTTTTCTTCATCAAACCAACGTTTCAACCATTCCTGCTTCAAACCTGCGATATCAATATAGCTATATGCTTTCTCATAGTTGCCTTCATCCAGATATTTCATAAAGGCATTACCGATTTGCAGTTCATAAATATTGGTAAAATGAACTCCACGTCCATGATACTGGTTCCAACCGAGAAATACCATTGGTACAATGATAATCACGATCAGAATGGATGCCCACCAGCGAAAACGAATTCTTTTTAAACCCTTTCTTACTGCATTATCTACTGCTGGTCTTTCCGGTTCGAAGTGCGGAACACCAACCACCTGTGTGGTATTTATCAGCCTTCTACAATCTTCACATTCTTTTAAATGCTCTCCTACCAGTTGTTTGCTTGTGTCAGAACATACATTGTCCAAATATAGAGGCAGCAAATCCTCTATGACCTTACAATCCAATATCATTTTAAAACCTCCTGTGCAATCTGTTGTTTTGCTCTGAAATATGTAACCCTTGCCCAACTTTCGCTTTTTCCGTAAATACTGGCGATTTCCTTCAATTTGACCTCACCGATAGCGTGAAGGATAAAAACATCCCTGTATGGATCAGCCAAGTCTTGAAGTGCCTTGAGAACTTTGCAGTACATTTCCTTGTTGATATTCTGTTCTTCCAATGAAGGTTTGTTATCAGGAATTGTCAAATCTTCCAATCTGATATCGCTGTATCTTTTGTTTCTACGACACTCTTTTTTCCAAGCGTTTTTTCCAATTTGACACAACCATGTATATAGGTTGCATCTTCCTTCAAATCTGTCAATATACCTAAACGCTTGGTAAAAGGTTTCTGACAGTAGTTCCTCTGCCAAGTCATCGTTGCCTGTCAGGGATAATAGGAATCGATAAACGGGCTGAGCGTATTCTTCGTAGACTTTTTGAAAGGTAGCCACCTACTATCCCTCCTCTCTGTAGGTACGATTCCGTATAAGCTGCTGTGCCACCGCACAAGCAAATATATTGCATATAGAAAAACAACAGTAAATATTATGTATAACGGCCACTGAATGTTCAATTCCCGTAAGTATAATACAATCGGTGCGTGAATTAAATAAGCTGGCATTGTATTAGCACCGGCTTTTGTAAACGGTAATCTTCTTGTCGGTATAAATGCAAGCAGGAATAACCCCAGTGATCCACCAAGTAGATAACAAACAAGCCTAAGCAACACACCTTTTCCAATATGCTCGTATGGAGTAGCTTGATAGAGGAATTTAACCGGGATATCATTACCTATGCAAACTATTAGTGCGAAAGCAGTTACCAATGCTGCAATTCCTGCCAACCTCAACTTTTTCCAGGGAAACTTCGGATTGCATATCAGTCCTGTCCAAAAATACGGCAGGAACACTAGAGTTCTCGACAATGAAAGCTCACGCCCGATGAACGGAACAAGTCCTGCAACACAACCAACCACAATAGAACATATAAGTATTATGATTTTTCCTTTCCCATTACAAAATCGAAACCAAGTCTACGCCAGGCAGAGCCATATACTGTAGCTCAATAAGTACCACAAATGCCAATATGGTGTCAACGGATTAACCTCACCATTACCAATTACCACAGCAAACGTTTGCAGCAGGATATATAATGGGAATATCCTTGCTAATTGTTTCTTGCAGACTTTTGCATTATTCAAAAATAGCCCTGAAAGGAAGCAGAACAATGGCATATGGACCAAATACATCCATCTGTATTGCACCATAAGCACTTCAGATTGCCAAATCATTGACTCGATTAAATGGCCATATATCACAAGAAAAATTAGAAGAAGTTTTAGATTGCAATATTGTGCATCTCTTAATTTTACTATCTCTATCATCATATATTAGAGACACAAAGAGCAAAAACGTTACACAAGAAATTATAAAATATTGTGACAAAAAAATTAAGGGAGACAACATCCTTGTGTAGTGTCTCCCTTTCATGAGCGTTTTTATTTATATATTTTCATAAAAACATTTGTAAGCTTTGTAGCATCCATAAATATCTGCCTTAGAAGTAATCTCAAAAGGAGAATGCATGGAAAGAACTCCAGGGCCGCAGTCAAGAACCTCTATTCCTATGTCAGCCATATACTGGGCTATGGTACCGCCTCCTCCGAGATCAATCTTGCCCATTTCGCCAATTTGCCAGGGGATGTTTTCCTTGTTAAGTATTGATGTAAACTCGGCAACGAACTCGGGATTTGCATCACTTGCGCCACTCTTTCCTCTTGCACCGGTGTATTTTGCTATACTGACGCCCTTGCCCAGATAGGTTGCATTGGTTTTGTCGGATACCTCCGGGAAAGTTGGATCAAATCCGGCTGTAACATCAGCAGAAAGCATTTTGCTTGCTTTTAATGCTCTTCTTGCAATCAATGGGTTTGAATCATTTGTAAGAGCATAGCATAGTTCATAAATAAATGTTTCAAAATGATTGGATCTTGCACCGGTTATTCCAACACTGCCGATTTCCTCCTTGTCAGAGAAATAGCAGATGCATGTCTTTTCAGATTTTTCAATTTCAAGTATGGCTCTCAATGAAGTGTATGCGCAAATTCTGTCATCCTGTGCATATGCTCCAACAAGGCTCAAGTCTAGACCTACGTCTTTTGCCTTGAATGCTGGCACAACTTCAATCTCAGCGGTGGCAAAATCCATCTCGCGGATTCCATAATTGTCATACAGGTATCTTAATATGTTCTTTTTTATAAGGTTGGTTTCCTTTGAGTCTTCATCCATTTTCAATGGCATGGAACCTAAGAATACATTCAGATTCTCTCCTGGAATGAAATTGGAAGCCTCTTTCTTAAGCTGTTCCTGCGACAAGTGAGGCAGAAGGTCGCTTATTGTGAAAACAGGATCGTCTTCCTTGTCCCCTATTCTTATTCTGACTTTCGTTCCATCATTTTTGACAACAACCCCATGCATTGCAAGAGGAATGGCAACCCATTGATATTTTTTAATACCGCCATAGTAGTGGGTTTTTGCCAGTGCAAATGATGAATCTTCGTACAGTGGCAGCGGTTTAAAGTCAAGTCTTGGGGCATCCACATGGGATCCAATCATGCTGAAGCCCTTTTCTGGACCGCTTTCCCCAATTACCGCCAAAATAAGCGCCTTTTCATTTGATACGGAATATATTTTTTGGCCAGGTACTAGTTTCTTCCCCTGCTTAATAATTTCATCAAAATCTTCATAACCGACATTCTTTACAATATCAACGATATGTTCGACTACTTCCCTTTCCGTTTTACCTGCATTCATAAAATCAATATAGTCTTTTGAGAACTCCATGACTTTCTTTTTTTCTTCTTCGTTCATGGTCTCCCAATAGCTTTTGGGATTGTATTCAATATCCTTGAAATCTTTCATAGCTTGACATTTCCTTTCTATAAAAAAATGTAACATCCAAATCGATGTTACATTATTATACCACAATTTATTAGAGTTTATCGTAATAATATTCTATTGAGCAGATTTTTACGCATACACACAACACCCTGACCGCTTCCGCCAAATCTGAAACAGAAGGAAATGAAGGTGCAATCCTTATGTTTCTGTTTCTCGGATCTTTTTTGTACGGGAAGGTGGAACCTGCAGGAGTTAACAGTACGCCGCAATCTTTGGCAAGGGACACAACCTTGTCTGCAAGACCGTCAATTGTATTAATGCTAATGAAGTAACCTCCTTTTGGCTTGCTCCACTCAAGTATGTCAAGACCTTCCAGTTCTTTTTCCAGGCTGTTCAATACAATATCGAACTTTGGTTTAAGCAACCTTGCGTGTTTTTTCATGTGTTCGATAATACCTTCATAGTCTTTAAGGAATTTTACATGCCTAAGCTGGTTCAATTTGTCAAAGCCAATTGTTTGTATGAACAAGTATTTGTTGTACCACTCGATATTGGCTTTACTTGAGGCAACAGCGGATATGCCCCCTCCGGCAAAGGTTATCTTTGAAGTAGAACAGAAGACAAAAGCCCTGTTTTCATTTCCGCTCTTTTGACATTCATCAACTATATTCAGAATCTTTTCTGGTCCGTTATCCAAAAAGTGTACTGCATATGCATCGTCAAAGAAAACCCTGAAATCTTCGGCTTTACATTCCATGTTTGCGATTCTTCTTATGGTTTCATCAGAATATGTACAACCATCGGGATTACTGTATCTGGGCATGGCCCACATGCCTTTTATAGACTCATCCTCCCTGACTAGCTTCTCAATCAAATCCATGTCCGGGCCGTCTTCCTTAAGCTCAACAGGAATCATGTCAATACCAAGATTTTCGCATATGGTAAAATGTCTGTCATATCCGGGAACAGGACAAATGAATTTTACTTTTTCAAGCTTGCTCCAGGGTGTACAGCCACCTCCTACGCCGCTTAACATGAATTTTGTAAGTATATTGTGCATTATATTTAAACTGGAGTTGCCGCATACAATAACTTTTGATGCATCGACACCCATGATATCTCCCATCAATTTCTTAACTTCAGGAAGACCGTCCAGTATTCCATAGTTTCTGCAGTCAAAGCCGTTTTCTGCTTTGAAATCCCCAAGATATTTGATGTCACACATTTCATTAGAAAGTTCAAGTTGTTCAGGCGCAGGTTTGCCTCTTGTCATATCGTATGAGAATCTTTTGCTTTGATAGTAGTTATATCTTTCTCTTTCCTTCTTTAGTTCATTTAAAAGTTGTTCCTTGTTCATTTCCGAGTACTTCATAATAACCCCCATAATACAAAAAATCGCTTAATACACATTTTATGAATTAAGCGTATGCAAGTATACAACATTGTATACAAAAATACAATAAAGTCAACCCCGTAATCTTGAAAAATGTATTAAAAAAATCGGATTTGTACATCCTTTAATTCTATTCCATGTATTCAAATAGTTTGAATTATGCTTTATAATACATATAGCATTAGCAAGAACCAAGTGAAAGGAGCTTGTTTCATGTCTGTTTTTTCTCATATTCCTAAAAGCACATACATCAAAGGTATTGAATGGCTGAGCGATAGAATACCTTATCCTGATCATAGTGTTAAAGGAGACACTTATCCTGTAACATGGGCTGATGATGATGCAATTTATACCTCTTCAGGAGATCCACTTTGGGGAGGAAAAGAGCATGGTTTGGACGTTGAAAGGTTAATTGGCGGACCTACCGATTATAGGATTGACAGAATTAATAATATGGATGGATATATTGGATGGGGCGGAAACGGACCCAAGCCAACTGGCATGATATGTGTTGACGGTATTTTGTATCTTGCTTTCCAGAACTTAAAAGGAGCCAGAAAGCCACCTCATAGTCTGTCATCACAGCATGGAAGCGATGCCTATATTGTATATTCAGCAAACAAGGGTTTCTTCTGGGTGCCCTCCTTTGAAAATATAAAAGAACCTATGTTTCCCGGTCACAAATTTGGAGGTCCATCATTTGTCAATTTCGGAAAAAACAATGAAAATGCGAAAGACGACTTTGTCTATGCGGTCTCCAGCGACCAATGGGACAACGGCAGCAACATACGACTTGGCCGCGTTCCAAAAGACAAGATTACTATAAAAGAATCCTGGGAATGGGTATGTGCTTTCACACCTTCATACGAGGCTGTTTGGAGTCATGATTTAAATGAATCAATTCCTATTCTCAGCATCCACAAATGGATGGGAGTGCCTGAAATGGTTTATCTTGCAAGTATTGACAGATACCTAATGTTCAGCTGGAGATTCCATAAGGACTTCTCGCCTGAAGATGGTACCGACCTGTTAATTATCGAAGCTCCCGAACCATACGGACCCTTTTCCCTTGTGCATGTAGAGGAATATTGGGAAGGAAAAAACTTTACTCCGTATTGCCCCAGACTACCTCTCAAGTGGGTCGAACCGGATGGTGTAACCTGCTGGCTTCAGTTCTCAGGAAGCTGGGGTGTCGAAGGTCAGAAAAATGGATATTACAGGTCCAATGTACGGAGAATGAGACTGATTATGAAGTAGTAATATATTTTTTCAGAAAAGTCTTTCTATGTACCTTGGAGATGCCTAATGTCTCAATAGCCTCGTAATGGGCTTTCGTACCATAACCTTTATGTCTTGCAAAGCCGTAACCAGGGTACAGTGAATCCAGCTCCCTCATTATTCTGTCCCTGGTTACTTTGGCTATAATTGAGGAAGCTGCTATGCAGAGACTTGACGCATCGCCGTGGGTTATCGATATCTGTTTTATATTCATATCAGGAATATGTACATGATCAACCAGAACCACTTCTGGGTTTTTTTCATTTAAATCCAACACTGCCTTTTGCATTGCAAGGTATGTGGCATTAAGAATGTTGATTTCATCTATCACATCATTGTCCACAACACCTATACCGTAGGCAAGGCAGCTTTCAATTATCTTATCGAAAAGTTCCTCTCTTTTCTTTTCTGTTAGTTTCTTGGAATCCCTTGCTTCAGGCAAAGGATTCCTTGTATCAAAAACAACGCATGCTGCAACAACAGGCCCGGCAAGAGGACCGCGTCCTGCTTCGTCAATTCCACCTACAATATATATTCCTTCTTCTTTCAGTTTGTTTTCATACTCAAGCATGTTTATCTCTTCAGTCACTTGTTTCCTCCCCTGCTTCTTCCACTTCATGATCAAGAGTAATTTTTCCAAGCCTTCCGTTTCTAAAGTCATCAAGTACCACTGTGGAAGCCCTTTGGTAATCAACTTCTCCTCCGTGAACAAGACATCCTCTTCTTTTGCCGCACTCCTCAAGCATTTGTACTCCTGTCATGTCTTTCGGATCAAATTTGTACCTTTCCTGAATTGCGTTAGGATATTTATCCCTTAAAAGCTCAAGGAGGTAAACCGCAAGAAGCGAGGTATCCAGGATGTCATCCTTTATGGCAGCGGTTATTGCAAGTTTTTTTGCTGCATCCTGATCTTCAAGTTTTGGCCACAAAAGACCTGGAGTATCCAGGAGGTAAACATTGTCATTTGCCTTCAGCCACTGCTTGTTTCTTGTAACACCGGGTCTGTCGCCTGTAACTGCAGAGTATTTTTTTGTAATGCGATTTATAAATGAGGATTTGCCCACATTTGGAACTCCAACTATCATAGCCTTAACAATCATGGCTTTGCGTCCCTTGGCCTTTTGTCGTTCCATCTTTTCTGACATTACATTCTCTATTTCCTTTAAAACATTCCTTACACCGTTTCCTGTTTTTGAGTCGGTAAAGATTACTTTGATGCCTTTTTCGTTAAAATATCTCTTATAATACTTATTCATTTCTGCATCTGCCAAGTCCGCCTTGTTGCAGGCTATGATTCTAGGCTTGTTCCCTATTATCTTGTCTATTTCCGGGTTTCTGCTGCTTATAGGTATTCTTGCATCAACCATTTCTACAACAACATCCACCATGGCAAGCCCTTCTTTTAATACTCGTCTGGCCCTTGCCATATGGCCCGGAAACCATTGTATAACCATTTCAATTTCCACCTTTCATTACTTAAATAGATTTGGAAAATTGTACGCTATATATGATATCAAAAGAATGTGAACAATTAATATCGCAGGTATTCCATAAATGAAACTGCCATGCTTTGTTTTATGTCTGAATATATGCATGGCAAGAAACACTCCTAAAGCTCCTCCTAGTATGGATACTAGGAAAAGAGTGGATTCCTTGGTACGGGTTCTGTGGTACATGGCCTTCCTTTTGTCCGAGAGCATTACAAGGAATCCCACAATATTCAATATGGCATAATACACAATAAATACTAGCTTCAAAGTTAATCCGCCCATATCACAATCATACCATGTTCTGAGATACTTCTGCAAGTTTCAGAAGTCTTGAAACAGTATTGTCAACGCTCTCGGGATTATTATTAAACTCCGAAAAGCTTCTAGCTATCTTTCTGGACAGAGCAAAAGTTGCATCCTTGAATTTTCTTTCAGCAATTTTTAATAGCTCATAATCCTGGATGCCGTCCCTTGTTGCAATGAACCTTGTGGATATATTTATTGTATTGTATTCCACATTGGGATAAACAATATGGCCGTCACCCTTGAACCTGGCATTTGGAAGACAGCTGTAAAGGTCATTACCTGCAAAATAGTTGTAGCCCCAATGCAGGAATCCTGTAATGTTTTGAGTATAACATGCCCAGGTTATCAGTCTGGAATGTATATGGGGGTGATCTATGAACTTGTTAAGGTACCAATGTTCTTCAGGGAAGCAGCATGAATACACCCAGACTTCCTTGCCAGCTTTTTGCATGTCTCTGAAGAAGTCCGCTCCTTCCTCAAAAACTTCTATTCTGGGTATGAACTGATCACAATAGTCTTTTAACAGTTTTGAGACTGACAACATATCCAAAGGCTCTCCGCAAAAAACGCCGGGCATTAATCTTTCAACCTTTTTTCTTGCCCATATCCAATATTTGTCCTGATGCGGTTCATCTTGAAGTCTCATTCTGAATCTGTCAAGAAGACCAAGTTCCTTGATATGCTCATACAGAGCACAGTAGAATGCATCTGTAAAGGCCTCCCCTTTTTCGCTCTCTATCTCTACAGACACTATATTGGAGTTTTCGTCAAGGCACAAAACCGTGTCATTCATTACAGGATTAATTATTGAACAACAGGAAAGGCTTTTCACAGCATTTCTATCAATAAAGAATTTGATGAACCTGTCAAACAGTTCCCAGTTAAACTCCCATTTGTTATTCTCAACTTCCCTTGAACCTGCGTCTGCAAGCAGAGGCATGATTCTAATATCCAAAGAGTTGTTTCTGATTTGCAAAAAGCTCTTTGCATATTCGTCCATAAGCTCCCACCACTTATCTGAATACCTTTCATATTCGTAATTAGCAAAGTTCTTTTGTTCCTTTTTATCCTTATACGGGAAAAAGTCAAAGGGCAGGAAAAAGTATTCGAGGTTGAATTCCGAGTCCTTGGTATCAGGTATAATCACATTGTAAATATGGAGGTATACCGGTACGGTGAAATTTCCTTGAGATGTGAAGATCTCAACAAAGAAATCTTGCCGGCCTTCTTTTACATCTCTTGGTATGAAAAAATTGAGCCATATTCCTTGAGTGCTGTGAGGAAGCACGCTTAACCTGCCCACATGCTTTATAGCTACCAGCTCATCAGGATACGGTAATCCATCGTTGAATACGTTGTATCGCTGATAGTAGATGTCGCAAGGAAATTCCGTATGTGCCTTTACATCCAATATCTCAAAGCCTTCAATACTTCTAAGCAAGATTTGACCTGAGACATACGCATTTTTCGCACTTTCAAGAACAAGAAAACTCATTGAAGTCCTTGTTATGCGGGTGTTTTTGTAAACTCTTTCATTGGCAGATGCTGTCCAGATATACATGTTTATCCCTCCTAAAAAATATTTATTTCCAACAAAATAAACATGCGCATCGGGTCATTACCCAATGCGCATTAAACTTTACTTAATTACACCTTCTTTAATAGTCTTTTCAATAAGGTTGCCGAGTGCAATTTTCACTTCTGTAAATGTCGTCTCATCCTCAGTGTACTTGTAAAGGGATGTGGTAATCCTGCTTATTACATTGTCCACAGTTTCCTTGCCATAGTGTTTTTCAAGGATGGTAAGATACTCGAAGTCCTCTATTCCGTCCCTTACACATTCAAGTCTCAAGGAGCCTACAGGACCATAGATTCCTACATAAGCACCGCAGTACACGAGAACGCCATTTCCGTAAACATCGTACAGATGTGTCTTTTCGTGTTTTGCATTCCAAGCAAGATCGTTTCCTTCTGGATACCAGTCATTTGTCATGTAATAGAGGAAATTGTCCACATTATACAGTTTCTGCTGCCAGAACAGTACCCTGTACTTAACTGCTTTGGTTTCCATTGTGAGAGTGATTTCAGGATAGTTGGGAACACGTGTTACATACCACCAAACATCGTCACCCTCTGCCTGGTGTTTTGCCATTCTCTCAGGGAATGTGCCAAGATTTTTCTCAAGCATTCCGGACATGTAGTATGTCAGGTAAGGATTCTTTTTGTAATCCTCATATGTGTTGAAGAAAAATGTTTTTGGACACCATGCTGTTACATAATCAGCCACATACTCAAAATGATCCATGGTTGATTCCGGATTCATGGACAAGTTGAAATGCATAGGCACAAGCAGCTTGTGGTTAGGGAAGTTCTGCTTTATGATCTCACCAAAGGTTCTTACCTGATCGAGCATGGTGATATCAATAGGTTCGTCTACCGGATAGAAGTATGTCTTGTCAAGCCATTCCTGCTTCTGGGAGAGAAAATCATAGGAATGTTTGACATTATCTCCGGTAAGTTTTCTTTTCCAACCCATATTGAGGAATGCTCTAACACGTGGATTATCCAAGTATTCTACAATTCTTGGGTCACTATAGTATTCGGTGGAATAAGGAAGCGTATATGAGTTGATTCTGTTTTCAAGCAGAAAATCATAATAGTTTTTGTAAAGCTGTTCGTCATCTCCTTCGTGAACCCCATGCAACGTATAAACTGCAAAGGAGCTCGTATCCATTAGGGTCTTGCATGATGTTTCCTCAGGGAGTTCAAAATCCCAAACATATGCAAACACCTTTGCTTTTTTGACCTCTTGTCCGCTTGAGTCTTTAAGGGTAACTGTGGCAACGTATTCGCCTGCTTCGCTATCAAGTGTACTCATTACCTTTATTACAAAGGTTTTACTCTTGTTTGCTTTCAGGTCAAAGGGTCCGTCAAGAGGTGGAAGTGGATCGATTATCATTTCTTCCCTGACCTCGAAATAATAGCCGTACAAGAGTTCGGTTCTCAGAGTTTTTCCGTTCTTGTTTGTGAAGTCGGTTATCTCAAGAGTCATGTTTGAATAATCTTGTTTTGTTGAGAAAATCAACTGACAGGCCTCCAGCTCGTTCTTTGCAAGCCTAAGCTGGTATGTTTTCATATCTCCTGGAGTTGTCTCGCCTTCCGGAGTTCTTGTATATGTGTGATTAAACCACATATTTATATTCTTATCCTCATTGGCTGCTGTAAGAGGTGCATACTTTGAATATTCTGTTTCCGGATCTTCGATGGATAATAGTTTCTTTATGTATTCTTCAGTTTTAGCGTCCAGAATGTTTTCAAGCTCCGTACTAATATCAAGTCCCATAACCTGGCATGCAATATCCATATCTTTTGCAAACATTATTTCTGATATGTACATTGTTTCGCCTTTTGACACTGCCGCAGTAGCAAAGTCAAATCTTAAAACATTTATGCTGTCAGTCCAGTTAGGGTCCTTGGTCATGTCAAACAACACATACTGCCATTTTTCGCTACTGTTGTCATATATTGATGTTTTGGAATGTCCTATTTCGATTGTAGTGCTGTTTCCTGTAGCATAGAAAAGCTCAAAGTTGCATGAAATCATATCTGAAACTTTTATCTTCAGAAGTACAACCTTATATTCATCGCCTTTTACGCTATCATCGCCAATTTCTCTCAAATAGTCACCCAGATTGAGACTGACGAAAGGATCATTAGCCTGATTTATGGATGTGGATAGTTTTAAGACTTTGCCTTCTTTTCTATCCTTGGTAAAATCATGCGAGCATTGGTTATGTCCAAAAATGTGTTTGTCCAAAACCTTGTCGTTATCAAATTTTACTCTTCTTAGCTGCTCTTTCGTAAAGTTAAGTTTGTCGTCTTCTTTAGTGCATCCAACCGTTAAAACCAATAAAATGGTAAAAATTATGCATAAAACCCTAGAAATTTTTTTCATTTTACGCTTCTCCTTTTTTTTACTTGACTAACTCTTATAGCAACCCCAGTAATTATACACAGAAATATATGTAATTTGCAAGATGGTTTTTACAATTATTTGCCTTGATAATAAAATAGTGCTATTATATGCTCAAATAACATATCTCAAGGAGGTAGTTCTATGAGAAGAATTAAAGATGTTTACGGTAGAGAAATACTGGATTCCAGAGGAAACCCAACTGTTGAAGCAGTAGTTATACTCAATGATGGTACAGTCGCTACCGGAATGGTGCCATCCGGTGCTTCAACTGGAGAATATGAAGCATTGGAACTTAGGGATGGCGGAACCAGATATGGCGGAAAAGGTGTACAAAAGGCCGTAAAGAATATTGACGGCCCCATTAGAGATGCCGTAGTTGGTCTTGACGTTACAGATATATACACCATTGACAGGTTAATGATAGAGGCGGATGGAACAAAAGAAAAGAAAAAACTAGGTGCAAACAGCATCCTGGCTGTTTCCCTTGCTTGCAGCCACGCAGCTGCAAAGAGCTTGAACATCCCTCTATACAGATTCCTGGGCGGAGCTGCAGGTACGAAACTTCCAAGACCCATGATGAACATTCTGAATGGTGGTGCTCATGCCGACAATAATGTGGATATACAGGAATTCATGATACTTCCAACAGAAGAGGATTTTACGGTATCTCTTGAGCAGTGTGCAAATGTGTTCCACACTTTGAAAGCGCTACTTAAGTCAAAGGGATTGTCCACAGCTGTTGGAGATGAAGGAGGATTCGCACCGAATTTGAGCGATGATACTGAAGCTATCGAGCTTATCCTTCAGGCGGTTGAAAAGGCAGGCTACAAAGTTGGACAGGATTTCAACATTGCACTGGATGCAGCAGCGAGTGAATGGAAAACAGACAAAGGATATTTGTTCCCTAAGAAAAACAAGGAAATGACGGTGGAAGAGCTTGTTTCGTATTGGGAGAAGCTAGTAAGCGATTATCCCATAGTGTCAATTGAGGATCCATTGGGAGAAAACGATTGGGATGCCTTTACTGAACTTACAAAACGCATTGGTGATAAAATCATGGTTGTCGGTGATGACTTGTTCGTTACAAATCCGGAAAGATTGGTAAAAGGAATTGAACTGAATGCAGGCAACTCAATTCTTATCAAGCTGAATCAAATTGGTTCTGTTAGCGAGACATTGAAGACTATCCGGATTGCTCAGGATGCTGGATTCAATGTAATCGTATCGCATCGTTCCGGTGAAACTGAAGATACAACCATCTCTGATTTGGCTGTAGCAACAAACGCAGGTTTCATAAAGACCGGTGCCCCAAGCCGCGGAGAGAGGGTTGCAAAGTACAACAGACTCTTAAGAATTGCAGACAAAAGACCATGCTGATTATTAAGGAGCCCAAATTTGGGCTCCTTAACATATCTTTACTTCTTTTTTTTATGTAACATTGCAGACAATCTTAACAGTATCAAGGAAAGAAACAAAACAAGATATACTGTATATGAATGATTGACTACCTCAACCTTTTCAAGTCCACCCAGAAGTACAATGTCAAACACTTCGATGCTGGAATCATCAATATTGCCAAAGGCTATCCTGCCCTGCTTGAAGGTTGAGTCAGTTGCTTCAAAGAGCTTTCTACCGGACAGGAACACATCGAAACCATCCTCATTCACTGTCATGGTAAACTGATAAAAATTATTTCTATGTATGGGAACTACAACACTGTTTATTATGTCAGTCTTGTCGTCCTGTTTTTTAAGAAGATTTATCCTTCCGTCCTCTATTTCCAATATGTATCCATTGTCGTTTTCATCCAATCTTGCTGCCAGCTCAATCTTGTCATCCTGGCCTATTGAAAATATGAAGGATATGGTTCCATTGTCAAATTCGATTCCAGCTTCATTAAAGGTCTCAAGTTCACCTTTGTACAGCAAAGGCATTCTAATATTTTTGTATTTGTCTCCACAGTAGATTATCTTTGAACTCAATGTTTCAATATCCAGTTTTACACTAGTAACATTCTCCCCGTATAGTTTATGATTCTTGTACTCGGGGACTGTTATCTCACCGGTATGAGGATCCAAAAGAACAGGATGGTGTTTTCCTTTAAGGACTACGCTTCCTGAAAAATTGTCGCTGCCTGTGTTTGCAATAAAGTAGATGTCTTCCTTTTCCGTTTTCCTATGAATGTATGTAACGATACTTTTGTAAGAATCATCATTCGTATTAATTGCAACATCCCTGACCTTTATTGCCTCATTAACAGCCAACTCCAACAAATCAATGTTTTTAAAATAGTCATTAGTTCCGTAATCATAGGAACATATGAAGTACGCTTGTCCTCCATTTTTGTTGGTATTTTTGTATATGTTTCCCTTTGCTGAAGTGGAATATATGTCGGTACCAAAAATATGTTCGATTATTTCCTTTGCTTCATTGTCTTTTCCCTTTTCAGCGGTTTTTGTTGGAAGTGTGTATGTAGCAATAATTTTGCCTCCCTTGTCGTAGTATTCTTTCAATACATCCAATGTTTCCATACTAATTACTTCACATCCAGTCAGGATAATGAGTGAATACTTGTCTATACCGTTTTTCTGGATATAGTCCGGATGCAGATACATGAAATCCAATTGCAGATCCTGATGTAGAAACTCTCCTATGTCAATATAGTCGGCATAAGGGATGTTTTCTCTTGAATTGTTGCCTGGTGTATATGCATAATTCAAGGTTTCTATAGGATAAACAACTCCTACGTCAACAACGGTTTCGCCTCTTTGAAGCAGGGTATTCAGTCTGGTTATGAGAGTGTTCAGTCCTGGCACGTACTTTGCCAGTTGACTCTTGTTAAATAAATCGTTGTTGCTCATGTTTTCACTTGAGTTGTATATTGAACTCAGATAAACATGGTTGATACCCTTGGAGTATGTCTCCAGAATAGTCCTGTACATTGTATTTCTATCAATTATTTCATACGGACTGAACAAATTTGCTCCTGTCAAGTTCTTTCCATAATTGTATGATGCGGAGCTTACAAGTTTAATATATTTTTTTGATACTGCGTAATTAGATAATCCATCAAATACCGGCACATCTATGTATTTGAAGAATTTGATAAAGTCTCCGCAGTATTCAGTTGGCACAAGAGAATCGAACGCATAAGGGTTCCCCATGAGTCTGATTTTGCTGTCGCTTGCAAACTCATTCATTGCTTTAAGGAATCCTTCGATAAGTAGTTCGGTTCTTAAGGAATACAAAGCTGTTTTGGAAGATGCATAATCTTCTCCTATGTCATAAACAAGGGCGGGATAAAGAAGTGTGGGTTTGAATCCGTACTTTTCCTCAAATTTCTCGTTATAGTCTTCTGCCCATGCAATACCGCCATCAATATTGGCTATATTGATATTTGCCATGTATGCAGTGTCTATTGTATCAGGAAAATATTCAGGATAATTGTATACAAAATTTTTGTAACTGACTTCTATAAATTTTTTGGAAGCATCATTTGAAAGAAAGTTCACGGAGCAGGTTTTTTTAAGCAGCTCGTTTTCCACTTTTCTAAGCATAAAAAACAGAACCTTCCAATCACCGGAACCTTTTGGGGCAGTTACAGAAAGTTTTCCGTCCTGTACAAACTCTGTCAAGTCATTCAGTGCCTTTGTTTCAATATTCATGCCAACTATGGACATGACTTTTCCTTGAGGTACTTTAAATTCTACTGTTTCACCATCCGATAGAGGAAGTTCTTCCAAAAACAGAAACTCCATGCTGTATTCCTCATATTTTTCAAGAAAGATGTTTGTGACATGAGCAAGATTTGTAAAGTCAAAGTATATTGATACTTTGGAATCATTCATATTTACAACATTCAGAATGTTTCTGAAAAAAGAGTCAAACTCCTGGGTTCCAGGATACGGCTCTGTTGAAAAATCAGATAAAAAAGCATATCCGTTCCACATACTGGTTTCGGATACTTTTGTGATGTTGTCATTGAAATCACTCTTATTTATCTTTCCATTCAACACATATGTAGCTCTTGCAGTTTTTTCTATGGATGGGTATAAAAAGTTTTCAATATCGTCTCCGTATTCGTATCCAGATACGGTCGTTAACATACTTGACAAGATAACGACCGTAACTATATATATTAGAAGTCGCTTAATACCTTTCATGCTATCATTTCCTTTTTTCAATTATCCTGCTCAGGTCCTCGTCAAAATCAAGGGTTTGAAAATAATCCATTGGTGTTTCCGCTCTTCTAATGAGCTGCGTGGTCCTGTCCGTTTTAAGAAGTATTTCTGCCGACCTCAATTTGCCATTGTAGTTGTAGCCCATGGCAAACCCATGTGCACCGGCATCGTGTATGGCAAGGATGTCACCTGTCTCAATTTCTGGCATTGCCCTGTCTACTGCAAACTTGTCGTTGTTTTCGCATAATCCGCCGGTAATGTCGTAGACATGGGTATTTGGCTCTTCTTCCTTACCCATTACAGTTATATGATGGTATGCTCCATACATGGCCGGTCTCAGAAGATTTGCAGCACATGCGTCAACTCCAATATAGTTTTTGTATATATCCTTGTGATGGATTGCTTTTGTTACAAGTATGCCATGCGGACCTGTAATGTATCTGCCAAGCTCAGTCTTTATTGCAAGGTCGTCACTTACATTTGAAGGTTTTATAATTCTTTCAAATGCCTCTTTTACACCTTTCCCAATATACATTAAATCGGCACATTTTTCGCCAGGTCTGTAAGGTATACCTATTCCTCCTGACAGATTGACGAATGTAAAATTTGCTCCTGTAATATTATTTATTTCAACAACCAGTTCAAAAAGCATTTCCGCCAGTTTTACATAATAGTTGTTGTCAAGTACGTTGCTGGCAAGGAAAGCGTGGATTCCAAACTCCTCAACGCCCTTGGACATAAGTATTTTTATCCCCTGTATGAGCTGCTCTTTTGTCATCCCATACTTGGCATCCCCGGGATTGCCCATTATTGTGTTGCCTATCATCATTTCTCCACCCGGATTGTATCTTAGGCAAATTCTTTTTGGCAGACCTGCATGTTCTTCTAAAAACTCTATATGGGTAAAATCGTCAAGATTGATTATGCTGTCAAGTTCACGGGCATAAACATAGTCTTCTGCTGGAGTAACGTTTGAAGAAAACATGATATCGTCTCCAGTGCAGCCAATTGCTTCTGCCAGCATGAGTTCCGTGTATGACGAACAGTCAAGTCCGCATCCCTCTTCTTTAATAATTCTAAGAAGTGTGGGATTCGGACATGCTTTTACTGCATAATATTCTTTGAAGTTTTTATTCCATGAAAAGGCCTTTTGCAGATTTCTGATGCCTTGTCTTATTCCTTCTTCGTCGTAGATATAGAATGGAGTTGGATATTTTTTGCATATTTCCTTGATCTCTTCATAAGTAAAAAATGGTCTTTTCATCTATCTTTTCATCTCCTGTTACAATGACTTAAAACATATACAGTAAATTATTATAAATTAATCAGCGTGTGTTGTAAATAGAGAAATTAGAGCGGGATGTACTTGTCAATAGCTTCCCACAATCTGTCGATGCCTGTTTTTTTTAGGTTCGACACAGGAATGATTTCGCAATCGGTATTTAAAGTCTGGCGGATGATGTTGATGTTCTTATGATACTGTGTCTTCCCAATTTTATCCGCCTTTGTTGCAGCTATAATGTGGTTTACATTGTTTGCCCTTATCCACGTCATCATTTGAATATCATCTTGTGTAGGTTTGTGACGTATGTCTACAAGCAGGATGATTAGATGCAGATTTCTGCTTTTGTTCAAATAATCCTCTACAATTCTTCCCCAGCTCCTTCTCTCTTCCTTGGAAACAGCAGCATATCCATAGCCGGGCAGATCTACAAATAACAGAACATCGTCTATATTAAAGAAGTTTACAAGGCGGGTCATCCCCTGCCTTGAACCGCTCCTTGCAAGACTTTTTCTGTTCAACAATGCATTTATTAGTGAGGACTTGCCTACGTTGGAACGTCCTGCAAAAGCTATTTCAGGAACTCCCAGGTCCGGATATTGGGATGGATTTGCACATGATATTAGGAATTTTGGATTCTTGACTACCATAATTTTCTCCTTGCTTGAATTGTTCATTGAGATTATACAATCAATCACGCAATTACGCAAATTTTGATATGGTATTTGATTTTATTGTGACTTGGTAGTATTATATACATGTGAACCTAGACAACCAAATACTGCCGTTTGCCATTTTGCAGGAGGAATGATTGTTTAATGCTATTTCGAAAAAAACGAAAATCCAATAGGAACAACCTGCCACGAGCAGTGGCTTTTGTCGACTATGAACATTGGTATATATCTCTGGAGAGAATACACGGGTTAAGACCAAATATTGATGCCTGGTTTGACGACTTAAAGGAAAAATGCAACTTGGAGGAAGTCATATTTTTTGCTAACTTTTCAAAGTTCAAGGAAAAAGAAGTTGAAACAAAAAGAATACGTGCTTTTACTAATAAGATTATAGATACTTACAATCCTGATCAATATTACATGAAAGACTATACAGATTTCATAATCCTTGACAACATATATCAGAAAGCACTTTCAAGCAGCGATGTGAATCTGTTTATAATTTTCTCAGGTGATGGACATTTCAGTTCAGTAGTTGCCTTTTTAAGAAATTTCTGTAACAAAAAGGTTGGTATATACGCTGTAAAAGGCAGTCTTAATCATAACTTGGCTAAGAATGCTGATTGGACAGAAGTTGTACCAACTGAAGAAGACTTTGATTTGCCGATACAGAATTATATCTTTACATGTCTTGAAGAGAATGAAAGGGCAAAGAATCACCTGACATTCAATAAAACAGTTGAATTGACATCCAGCAAATATTCAGTTGACCTGGAACTTGTAAGAAGGAATCTCTCAGAGCTGATAGATAACGGATATATCTCTCAAGAACAGGAACGAGTTGGGCGTAACAGATATTTAAGAGTACTTAACGCCAACTGGGAAAAAATAAAAAATGAAAATGCCTGGAATAAGGATGCAATATTACTAAAGAGAAGATAAAATAATAAAGCAAACGGCAGTATTTATTATAAAAATTATTTATTGACAATAAATGTTTGAGATTGTATAATAGACAATGCTGTGTAAAAACAGTAAAAGGACGGTCCGCTGCTGCTTCATGCATGAACGTCTAAGAAGAAGGAGTGAATGAAGATGGATATTATCAGAGCAGTTGAAGCTGATTATATGAAAGAAGATCTGGAACCTATTCAGGTTGGTGATTTTGTTAGGGTTCATTTTAAAGTAAAAGAAGGAAGTCGTGAAAGAATTCAGATTTTTGATGGATCCGTAATAGCAATCAAGGGAAAAGGCCTTGGTCAATCCTTTACAGTAAGAAAAATTTCTTACGGTGTTGGAGTTGAAAGAGTTTTCCCAAGACATTCACCAAAAATTGAAAAAGTGGAAGTTGTTCGCCATGGTAAAGTCAGAAGAGCAAAACTTTACTATCTGCGCGACAGAGTGGGCAAAGCTGCCAGGATTAAAGAAAAGTTATAAATTAAAAACCCCGCATTGCGGGGATTTTTATTTACCTTCTATTATATTATTCGTTTACACTATCCTTCAGGGATTTGCCAGCTTTGAAAAATGGGCTTTTTCTAGCTGGAATGACGATTTTTGAGCCTTTTTCTCTTGGGTTATGTCCGACTCTCTCTGGTCTGTCCTTAACGCCAAAAGTACCGAAACCTGTCAACTGAACGGTGTCACCATTCTGCAATGCCTCTGTAATAATATCTACGAAAGAGTTCACGATATCTACAGCATCTTTTTTACTTAGATTGTTTCTTTCTGCTAGTGCCGCTGCTAATTCTCTTTTTGTCATATTTATTTCCTCCTTAATAAAATTTACTTACTTTTCGCATTTTATTCCATTTTACTTAAACTGTCAAGCCTTATTATTATTTTGCATCAAAAAGGCGGCTTTGGTCCGTAAAATTGATAGTAATCGCACTTGATGTTTCCATTGAAGAGTTTTCTCTTTTTGTCAGCCCTCCTTCCAAACAGACTTTCAAATTTCTCGTGCGGCGTTATTATATAGTATGACCATGTTTCAAAGGTTTTAAAATGATTTCCCATATCTTTGTATAATTTTACTATATCGTCGTCTCTTGACAGTCGCTCGCCGTAAGGTGGATTGGTGATAATAAATCCGTATTTGTACCTGGAAGAGGTCTCTCTAAAGTCCATCTTCTGAAAATGGATTTTATCAAACACCCCTGCCCTTTTGGCATTTTCCATAGCACTTTTAATAGCAAAGTAGTTTATGTCGGAAGCATAGATGCGCAAGTTGACATCGTGATTTATCCTGCTCCTGGCATCTTCCCTGGTTTTCTTCCACAAGGACTTGTCCATCTGCTTCCAATTTTCAGCGTCAAAAGTCTGGTTCAAACCCGGTGCAATATTCATTCCGATTAATGCAGCTTCAATGGGAATTGTGCCTGTACCACACATCGGATCCAACAAAGCTCTGTCAGGTTTCCACCTGCTTACATACAAAAGGCCGGCTGCAAGAGTCTCTTTGATTGGAGCATCCCCTACTTCTTCACGGTATCCCCTTTTGTGCAGACTGTGTCCTGTTGTGTCAATTGACAATGTTGCAATATCCTTCTGCAGTGCAACCTCGATTTTATATCTTGCACCCGTCTCAGGGAAAATCTCCTTGTCGTAGAAAAGCTTCAATCGCTCAACGATGGCTTTCTTAACTATAGCCTGACAGTCGGATACACTGAACAGTTTTGACTTTGCACTCTTTCCATCCACTGGAAAGTTTGCGTCAACAGGAAGATATTCTTCCCAAGGCAATGCCTTGGTGTTTTGAAACAGTTCTTCGAAAGTCTCGGCTTTGAACTTGCCCACTTGCAAATATATTCTGTTTGCGCATCTTAGCCACATGTTTGTTTTGCATATGGCCTCGGCATCTCCGGTAAAGTATATTCTTCCGTTATCAGTATGCTGATCAGTATATCCCAGCCATTTCAGTTCTCTTGACACCATGGCTTCCAGTCCAAATGTAGCGGTGGCAACAAGAGTCATTTTGTCTTTCATAAAACATCTCCTATTTCGTTTAATGCATCAATATATGTTTTTTCCTTGAACTTGCTCCATACATTAGACCTTTCAGGTATACTTTGCAAAAGAAGTTTTTTGTCTAATGTAACATGTTTTATCTTGATACAGGAAGACCACAGGGCAAAAAAATCTCCCATGTTCTTTTTATACCCATATTTCACATCTCCTATTAAAGGATGACCGAAAGAGGCCATCTGAGCCCTTATCTGATGGGTTCTTCCCGTAATCGGGATTACAAACACCAACGACATATCTCCGATGCAATCAATAACTTTGTATTCAAGTATTGACAGTTTCCCCTCGTCGGATTCATACACCTTGTTTGTTTTACTGTCCTTTTCAAGCTTGTTTGTCAGTCTGCCGTCCTTTTTCACAATTCCGTCAACTATGGCAAAGTATCCTTTTTTGAATTCCTTGTCTCTAAGCTGCTTTGACAATCTTGAAGCTCCCTTGGATGTCTTTGCATATACCATGGTTCCACCAGTATTTCTGTCAAGACGATGAACAAGGCCTACAAAAGCGTCATAAGGTTTGTTGTATCTTGTCTTCAAATCCTGTTTCAAAAGGGAAAGGAGATCTGTGTCCTGTGACGCATCCCCCTGGCTCAAAATGCCTGCAGGCTTGACAACTGAGATTATATGGTTGTCCTCGTATATAATCTTTATTTCGTTTGATGTCGTTTTTCCGTCAAATCTGTAGATTTCAGTCATCAAGCACCTCTTAATTAATAGAATATGTCGGTAAGGTCATCTGCCATCTTGTCCAGCAGAGCCCTGTCTTTCGTATAATTGAAAATCGTATACCTTGGTCGGATTCTGTAAGCGTTTCTTATACTGTTATGGAATACGTCCTTCTCAATGCCCAGTTCCTTGGGTGTAAGAGGCATATCCGCTCTTCTGTATATATCCCTTAGCAGCTCGGGACTTGGCGGATTTGCAGCTTTCGGCTCCTCAAACTTTTCGCTCATGATTCTGTACGCTTCCGAAGTAATTATCGAGCCTACACCTACAGAATTGCCATGAAGAGGATGTTCTATTCCTTTGGCAAGTGCATCAAGCTCCCAAAAGTGAGCAAGATGATGCTCGCTTCCTGAAGCAGGTCTTGATATGCCTACAAGGCCCATTGAGATGCCTGCCAGCATCAAGGCTTCAGTTACATTGTAAATGGCATCCGCTTCTCTTGCAAAATACCTTTCAGTATTCTCCACCACCTTGTCCACTGCATTCTGCATCAGCTTTGCAGTGGTGTCGCAGTAGTACTCCTTGTTGACGATTACTGTAAGTCTCCAGTCTGTAAGAGCGGTATATTTGCCAACAATATCACCAAAACCCGCTCTGAGCATTTCCAATGGTGCATCCTTCATTATGTCAACATCAGCAACTATTGCATAAGGATAATGGGATGGATACGTAATTTTCTGCTTGTCTACGATAAGTGGAGACAAAGTTGACGCATAGCCGTCCATGGAAGGAGCGGTACATACGATAACGCTGTCTAGTTTCATTTTATATGAAACGATTTTGCAAACATCATTTATTGTACCTGAACCAACACCAAGAATTAGACCCGTATCATCTTCAGCTGCAATCATTAATCTTCCAACTGTAAAAGCATCAGGAATCAATATTGGATAGTCTAGTGAGTATGCAACATGTATTCTTGTTTTAAAACCATTGCTTTCGAGTATATTCTGGACTCTTTCGCCTGCAATCTTAAATGTGTTGTCATCACATACTATTAATACAGTTTTGTCTTTGAACTTTTGAATGATTTCAGGAAGCTTTTCAATTACACCCTTCCCCATCTCAATCCTGTTTATATCAACGCCGTGTTCTCTGCCACATGTGCAAAGATACCTGTAGTTTGGCATTTCACCAACATTCATGTCCAATATTTTTGGCTTGTCCATTTTTTAAACTCCTTTTTACATTGTCTTACTTTACAATAGTAACATATGGCAGCGTCCATATCAATAATTTGATATTAAGATATCAGCAAATACAATAGAACAATCAGTAACAAGTCGATATCGTCGCTGTCTGAGGAATCCTTGTTTCTTTTTTCAAAAAACAGCACAAGAATAAGGCCAAGAAGTAGCAAGTCATCTGTACCTACATCCCTGCCCAAAAACCTTGACAATATCTGTTTGATTCTGTCCAGTATGTTTTCAATAAAGCTTCCAATGCCGCCTGGCTTTTTCTTTTTGGAAGCATGTACTGGTTTGGAATCATAGGGGTTATCCAGAGGAGATACCATTACAACCTCTGGATTGTTTTCATAATTGTCATTTATGATGTTTTCTGGCAATTTTATCAACCCCAGTTAAAGACCTAATAAATCCTTGTTTTTTGCAATTTCAGCAAATGTAATCAGCTTTAGCGCATTATTCACCTTCTGTTGTTTTTTTTCGTTCAGAAAAGGAGTCAAGGCTTTCAAAAGCCTGGCTTTATCATCACTCTTATTTCTGTCCAGGCTTTTTTTCAAAGTAGTAATTAACCTTATAGTATCCGCGTCAATATCAATCCCCAGGTCCGTATCGTTTTTCTCTTCTTTTTGACTTTCTTCATTTGCATTATCGCTTTGTCCTGACAAAAAGGATTCCAGAACTTCTCCCAAATTGTCCGGTATTTCAGTTATTCCAAACATACTCCCCAGTTGCTTCAGCTTTTCTTCGGTTTCCTTGTCCATTATTTACCACCTTGTTTAAGCAATTCAAGCAGACGATTAATAATTACCTCGCCGTCTTTGCCAGCAATCTTTTTGGCTTTTTCTATGTCTTCCGGTGTAATCTTCTTTTTAATTTTGTCCAGATCAATGTTCAATTCCTTTATCCTTTTTTCATCCAACTCATCCAGCTTCTGCATTATTTCATCCTTATCCATTTTTGAGATTTTCTTGGATATTTCGTCAGGACTTTTGTTTTTCAGCATATCTATCCCCTGATCTATTTTCGCCTCCATAATCTTTCCATCGATCCTGTCAAATAAATTTGCCATAAATTTTACCTCCTGATATGTTTTAGTATATAATATGTAGGAAAATTAAAAATAGTTCTAAAAGGAGGAATTTTTATGTATGACGCAATAGTGGTAGGAAAAGGTCCCGCAGGTTTGCAGGCTGCCATATACATTGCAAGAGCAGGATTGTCCGTAATAGTAATAGGTGAAAACGATTCCGCTCTATTAAAGGCAATACATGTTGACAACTATTTTGGGTTTGAGGACACAATCAGCGGACGTGAGCTTTTGGAACAAGGTGAGCGCCAGGCAAAGAGATTCGGCGCAAAGATACTTACTGCGCACGTTCTTAACATATCCTATGCAGATAACGGCTTTGATGTAAAAACCAATGTCGACACATATAATGCAAAAACAATACTTATAGCTACAGGAAAGCCACTGCCTCCGGCAATAATTCCTGGTATTAAGAAATTCGAAGGAAAAGGGGTCAGCTACTGTACAACTTGTGATGGTTTCTTTTTCAGAGGGAAAGCGGTTGGAATTCTGGGCAACAAAGACTATGCCATAAGCGAAGCGGAAGAAATGGAGAAATTTACACCAAATATTACGATTTATACAAATGGCAGAGAGCTGGAAGTGGAGAAAAGCAAGTACAGGGTAATAACAAAGAAAATCAAAGCCCTGCAGGGCGAAAACGTACTTGAGAAAGTAGTTTTTGAAGACGATACGGAAGAAGATTTGCAGGGTTTGTTTATCGCCCTTGACAGACCTGCAGGAGCTGAATTTGCAAGAAAACTTGGTATTGAAATTGAAAACGACAGAATAAAAACAGACGAGGATTTTCAGACCAACATCCCAGGTATTTTTGCTGCAGGAGATTGCGTATCAGACTTCAAACAGATATCCGTAGCGGTTGGACAGGCAACTTTGGCAGCAAGAGGCATGATAAAGTATGCTAAGAACGCCTGAATGCTTTTCTAATCCAGGCATAATTCACAGCGTGCTTTGTTTTGAATTTTCTTAACAAAAAGGCACTGATTATACTATCTGCAATAAATAGAAGCATAAACGCATAAGAAGTGCCTTTTTTAATTTTTCTAGCATTCTTCTCAACATATGGATGCACCACGTAAACCAGAAGCAAAGACAAAAGTCCCCAAAACAAGGAATATTTGAGGCACACACTGCCCCATAAATTGAAGGGTCTTTTTGAGTAATCCCAAAAACGCATCCCCAATACATGTTTGTAGAACAAGTCAGTTAGTAGTTCCACTACCGTTGCGGCAAGCATGCCAACAAAAAAGGTTTTTGTCTTGCTGCCTGATATTTTCCTCGTGCTTTCATTGATGGCAATAGCCCCAAGCCCGTAAACAGGACACAAGGCACTTATCAAGTAGCATTTTCTTGATTCAAGCCTTCCCTTTACAATGAATGCAAATATTGTCTCAAGTAAGAAACCACAAAAACTGTAAGTTAGAAAATAGTTGAAATATGTGAGCAAAATATTCACCCCTGCAATATTTTGGCTCACAAGACAAATATTAATTCATGCAGCAACAGGAGAACTGCTTCCTATCCATTCATTGTATGCTTCAACCGCTTCGGACAAGGCAGCGACTGTTCTTTCATAGGAAACTTTTGAGTGATCGGAACCGAAGGTTGATTGCTCAAGACCGAATGATTCGGGTTTTTCATATGCCATGGGGAGAGGTACCACCTCATACCTTGTCCTTCCCTCTTTGAAGAATCTATGCACCCATGTTGGTACAAGCTCAATCTTGCTGACAAAGGTCTCCCCGCTTGGAAGTTTTGTAATGTCAAGCCATACAAGAACGCCGTTTTCCGTATACTCGGACAGGGGTACGGAAGGGTCTGTCAGGGTTACCCTGTTCTGGTTTGATATGAAGTTGCCAAGGGAATAAAAGCATATTGTCCTTTTGCCAGTATTCTCGTCAGTAATTATTTCACTGGGCTGAATAACATGCGGATGGGAACCAAATATTACATCCACACCAAGTTCGCACATTTTTCTAGCAATTTCCCTTTGGTGAGAATTCTCTTTCAACTGATACTCATTGCCCCAATGTATGTAAAGGATAATCAAATCCGCCCCGTCCAGCTTTAGCTGAGCTACTCTTTCTTCGACTTCATTATAGAATTCGTCCTTCATGGAGTAATTGAAGGTATCTATGAGTCTGGCATCCTCGTTCTTTGCAAAGATGCCGTTTATATACTTCCCATCATCTTTTCTGTAGTCCGCAGATTCATATCCGTAATTCAAAAATCCTATCTTCACACCATTTATATCTTTCACATAATAACTTTGAACGCCCTCCCCTTTCAATCCAAGGGTATCAAAACCATATTCCATGGTTTTCATTAATGTTCTTTCCATTCCAACTCTTCTAGTATCGTAGATATGATTGTTAGACAAAAGAAGCATGTCAAAGCCGGCATCCTTTATGCTGTCAAGTACGGCATCAGGAGAGTTGAATGCGGGATGACCGCTATACTTGTATCCATTGTCGGAACCTGCCAGTGTTGTTTCAAGGTTGGCTACAGCATAGTCTGCCTTTGATACAATATCCTTTATGTATTTGAAATTTTCCATGAAGTTGTATTCACCGGTTTCTTCATTTAAAGCGGACCTTAACTGCGGTCCATGGTACATTATGTCACCGCAGGATATTATACTTATCTTTATCTCTGGGACAGGTGTTGGAGTTGGTGTTGGTGTTGGATTTTGCGTTGGCTCTATGGTAGCCGTTGGTACGGGTGTTTCCTGCAACACCGGAGGAGATACTTCTGGTTGGTTAAGATTTAGGTATATGGCCAGTCCCAAAACTATTAGCAATAATAATGATATAATGATTATATAGCTTTTTTTCATGCTGCCTCCTGAAGTTTTGATACATCAATATTATATATTCTGCATTTATTTAGTCAAATGGAATTCAAATTGTTCTGTATTCGTGGTAGAATATATAAAAAAGAATGAAGGGAGTTCATATGAGGCTGACAAATTCGGACCTTGAACTGCTTGACATGACTTCCGTGCCAGTTGAGGCATTGGAGATTTTGAAAAGTCATTTTAAAAAGCCGCTCTATCAATATTTTGGTTATAGCGAGGAAGAGTTGGATTACGTGCCAAAGGATGGCGTATGTGTGGAACTGGGTTCAAAACTTTTGCCTGGTAGTTTTTTAAGGAACAAGGTTTCTGCTATAAATAGAGAGCTGGAGAGAAAAAATATTAACTGCATGGCTTTTGCCTCGGAGTATTTTATTGGTCTTGCAGAGGGCAATGATTGTATTGCAATCATTCCAGGCAATGACGATATGGATATTGTTCGCGCGGCAGGCACTGCAGGCTTTAATGACGGGATTACGAATGATATGATAATCTACAAACTTACCGTATGGAAAAAAGTACTTAATTTCGATTACAGGGTTGTATATGCGGATATGCAACAAGTGGATTTAGAATTCATATCCAAGCCAAAGAATTTGAGAAAACTTGCTTACAGAGTTAAGTTTTTCTCGCCTGAAGTAATAGACAGGCTTGAAAACGGCATAGATGAAATGGTTCAAATAATGGACAGTGAAAACTTGTTTACTCTTTTTTGGGACTAATAAACTCCATCTTGTCTTACTGACAAGTTGGAGTTTGTTCTTTGTGTTAAAAATTAAAAGCTTTTCTAAGATCCACAACTTCATCATCATTAATAGAAACGACTCTGCCTATCTGGGATGTTCTTACGATGGCTTTTGCACTGTATTCCATAACTTCAAGTTTGTCAAACGCATTCAGCAGACTTGAACCGGTAACAATAACACAGTCGTTTTCCATGATTAATATCTGGTTCATGTCATTAAACATGTCCGCTACCATATCCTGCTGCATGAAGCTTGCTCCAAAGGGAACCTTCTTGACATCTCTCAGCATAATGTATGCTTCGGGAATTATTCTGGAATCAAACTCCGTATCAGTAACAGCAAATGCCATGCAGCTAGGCGGATGTGCTATAATTATTGAGTTAATCCATGGATGTTTCTTGTATATCTTTTGATGGAGAGGTGCCGATCTTGATGGAAGCTTTCCTGATTCGCACCAGTTCCCTACAATTTTAACCAGATCACCCTCTTCAAGATACTTGCGGTCTTTTGCAAAAGGCGTGATTATGAAGCTGTCATCGTTTAATCTTTGAGAGAAAGTTCCCTGGGTACTGGTAAACAGCTGTTGGTCGTACGCCCTTCTTATGAATTTGCACATGTCTCTTCTAACAGCACGTTCTTCGCTGGTTACATTCTTGTTTACAAATTCGTCCATTTTAACATGCTGCTTTTCTTTCGACATTTGTATATGCTTGTCCGAAAGGGCACGTATGTTTCCTATGCATCTGCCCTCTATTTCAAGCCTTGCGCAAAAATCGTAAGTTTCAAAGGCCATGAATGCTTTAAACAGATCTGTAGCTCCAACAAAAACGCCATGGTTTTCAAGCATTACAACATTATGTCCCTTTTCAAATTCAGCAGCTATTTTCTTGCTTAATCCAGTACTACCAGGTACATCGTAAGGAGCCATTGAAACCGTCCCACAGATTTGTGCAACATTAGGTATCAGTTTTGTTTCTGGTATCTTCCTGGCTATGCTGAATGCCACAAGTGATGGCGGATGAGCATGCAGGACAGCCCTTATATCCCCTCTTGTATTGTATATTCCCAAATGAACAGGAAGTTCGCTTGAAGGTTTGTGAATTCCTTCAATTGTACCATCTGCTTTTATTCTAACTATGTCGTTCCTTGTCAGTGAGCCTTTGTCTATTCCACCGGGTGTAATCCATACATCTCCATTGTCATCCAGGATTGACAGATTGCCTCCTGATGTTGTTGTCATACCATAGGCATAAATTCTTTCCATTATCATTACCAATTGGTCTGCAGGATGTTGCAAGTCAAAGTTCATACAATCATGCTCCTTTTTTATATCTTTCTCTAATATTACCAAAATTTTTAATGAGTATCAATATTAGATTTCTTGATAATTATTTTGCATATATTCACATTTAAGTTAAAATTAATGCATATGATTCATATTCGTAAAGCATGGATCAAAAAATATCAATGAAATTTTATTTTTGCTAGTGACAAACAGATTTATTTATGATAAATTATAGGTGATGCTAATAAAAATATATTGTCATATTGACAAAGTGTTAATATCATATTACAATAATAAAGTAAAATAGTGAATAAAATCTTAATACTCAGGTATTAACCGGTTTTCTCCGGTTCAAATATTATTAAGGAGGCTACATTATGGGTAAAAAGCTTTTTATATTATTTCTTACACTTGTCGTAATTTTATCCGCCTTTTTCTATCCTGTTATTGCTACTGAAGATGAGGAAAATACAGAGGGTAATGGTGAGGAAGTGGAAGTTGGTCCTGGTGGCTTGGATTTCTACTCTATTACCATCTACTATGACATTCCCACGGTTGTAGATTACACTTATGTATCAAGAAGTGAATCCCAGAAGCAAGATTTGGTATATTACTTCAACAAGGGTAAAAAGGTATACAAGGATGGCTTTGTATTCGGTGAACCACAAGACAAATTTGTTCTTCGCGCTGGTGATACAAGGGATACAGGTTACACCATGTACAAAGAGAGAGTTACTACTACAGTTAGTAACTTTGTCGGACTTGAAGCACCCGGCTACGAAAATAAGGCGTTATATTCCAAGTTCCCTCATAAATACGCTTACTTAACCCATATTCAGAATGATACGACTGTTTTGACCAAGAGGTCAATATTCTTCTATGGTATTACAAGGGTTAGCGACGATGCAGGCCAAATCAATCCCAACTACATAGTTAGAGATGATGGATATATTGCTACTGCAGACGGCGAATACAAGATCGATATCAACGGATATCTTCTCTATGAAGGCGATGTTTGGAAAGATATTGACGGCAACATTATTGAGCTGTTTGAATATGATGATGACTTCAATCTGGTTCTTGCGGACAGATTTGATGAAAATGGCAGGATTAGGTTCCTGAGACCAGGTGACCAATTATTCCTATACAGAGTTAAGGACCTTAACGGCGACGGTACTTATGACGAGTCTGAAATCCTTACTGACGAACTTGATCGTAAGATTCAGGGTGAACCTGTAAACGGTATTCCTGCAAGAAAGAATAAAATTACCAAGATTACAATAGAAATTGACGCTCTTGGAACTAAGCTTTATGAAGGAAATATCGAAGAGGATCCACAACAGCAGAATGAAATCATTCTAACTCTTGACGGCTGGTATGAGCAGATTTTGGCTGATCAACACAATGCCGAGAAGGATAAGAAGGGCAACATCCTTGAACCAGAAAAGATTAAAGGTCAGATCTTGACTTCTGTAAAGTCCATTACTACAAAGACTTCCGCTAACTTTACAGATAAGGATCTTACAACCTACAAGAGTATTGAACTGGATTTAACGGAAGAGGAACTTAACTCGTTACCGCCTCAAGCATATATCTACTTGACCTTCAAGATTAATCAGCATCAACCGGAGGAAGCTTTCAACGAGAGTCAGACAGAGAAGTTGGTATGTATACAGGTAACTGCTCCAGTTTATGAAGATCCAGTGAAAGAAACCAATTGGTTATTAATTGGAGCAATAGGCGGCGGAGCATTAATTGTAGTAGTCGCAGTAGTGATTATAATTGTTGTAGTAGCTTCAAAGAAAAAGAAGACCACGGCTACAGTTGACGCACCAGCTGAGGCAACTACAGAACAACCTGATAATGAGTAAGGCAAGACAATTGAAAGAATAATATTATAATAACAACCATACCTTGAGAGTGCGCATTTCATAGCGCATTCTCTTTTTATTAAGTTGACAATTTAATTTTATTTAATTATAATTTATTTGTATTTTATTATTGAAAGGAAATGATTAACCGAATGAGTGATGATGGAAGTATTCCTTTGCAGTTGCTAGTAATTTTTATTTTAATTTTATTGAATGCATTTTTTGCAGCATCTGAAATTGCTTTACTTTCCGTAAACGAGACAAAAATGAAAAAAATGGCTGAAAAAGGGAACAAGAAAGCACGCCATGTAGTAAAGTTTCTAGAGAATTCTAGTAAATTATTATCTACAATACAAGTTGGTGTGACTTTTTCTGGCTTTTTATCAAGTGCTGTAGCAGCAGACTCTTTTGCAACAAGAATTGTAGAGTTTGTAAAAGCTCAGAATGCTTCCCCGGCCATAGTAAATGTATCTAGAACAGCATCTGTAATTATTATCACATTTATTCTATCATATTTCACACTTGTCTTTGGCGAACTTGTACCAAAGAGAATTGCCATGAACAAGAGTGAGAAACTAGCCCTGTTTGTTATTGGACCGCTCAGGGTAACTGCATCTGTCTTCTCCCCTTTTATTAAAATTCTTACATTGTCAGTTAATGGCGTATTAAGATTAGTCGGCATTAATCCTAATGATGACGATGAGGAAGTGACCGAGGAAGAGATACTGCTCATGGTAAATGAGGGTCAGGAGAAAGGTGTTATTGGAAATGAAGAAAGCACAATGATTAGCAATGTGCTTCTGTTGAATGACAAGACGGCTTCTGACATCATGACCCATAGAACTGAAGTTGTTGGTATCAGGGCCGATAGCGGCTATGAAACTGTCATGCAAACTGTAACTAACGCAAGGTATTCACGCTTCCCTGTTTATGAGGACAGGATAGATAATATAGTAGGGGTTATCCATATCAAGGATTTGCTAAATATAAAGAATGAGAGTGAGTTTGATCTTGTGAAACTCATGAGAGCGCCCTGCTTTGTGCCTGAAACTCAAAGGATTGACGAAGTGTTCAAGACCTTGAAGAATACCAAGAACCATATGGCAATTGTTGTTGATGAATACGGCGGAACTGCTGGCATTGCGACTATGGAAGATATTTTGGAAGAACTGGTTGGAAATATTATGGATGAGTATGATGAAGAGGAAGAAGCCGAATATGACAGGCAAATAGTTGCAATTGGTGATAATTCGTACATAATCGAAGGACTCACTGAACTTGATGTCGTAAACGAGGAGTTCAATATCAATCTCCCTGTTGAGGAATACGACACAATCAGTGGCTTTGTCATTGGTAATCTCGGTTCAATTCCCGATGAAAACACTCACCCTTCATTCGAATATGAAGGCATGAGGTTTACAGTGGAAGGTAATAACGAAAAGAGAATTACGCTCGTTAAAATGGAATTAATTGAAGATACAACCATCTATGATGATGTTACACAAGAAGATTTTTGATAAAGAATAGAGTTAACAAAAGTATTGGATAATAGAAGTATAACGGCCACTTGAAGCATCTGCCAAGGTTGCCGTTATATTTTTTTATTAAAGGCAATGCAAAAATGCAACCTATTTGGCGAATACCATTAACAAGTTCGGCTTCATTGGAATACTCGGGATTCATTAATAGTGTAACAAGAGAAACCATAAAAAGCACCGTGTATCCTGTGATGATGTAGAAATACATTATTTTTTCCTTTTCTTTGTATATATGCAATATCAATGTAAGCAGGATCGCAAAGGGTGCCCACTCAAAACTGAGAATTATTGATATACTGGTAATGAACACGAGAAAAAATATCTTTGTTTCTTTGCTTTTCATTCTGTCGTACATGTATAAAGAACCAAGACAAATGAATGCCGTAAGAGCGGAGTTGAAAAAGTTCCTGGGATCGAATTTTGCTGTGCCGAATACCCATTGATAAGGATATGCGGATATTACGGCCACAAACAGCACTCTTAACATGTATTTGTTCAAACTAGATGTATGCCTGTATCCTTCGGTGATTAAGAAAGCAAAAATGGTAATGGACATACAACCGATAATGCCCATTGGTATTGTAATATAATAATTCTTGATTATGCCTGACAATGCCAGATTAAGTATTGTCATTGTAATCATTCCAATTATCTTTAATTTGAAGATATCAATATTCTTTTCATTCAATGTTTATGCACTACCCTTTCTATATACAAAGAACTCCAATACATAGCTTATACTAAGTGACATCAAGTAAATAGCGGTGTAAACAAACAAAAGATCAATAAATTTGAACAAGTTGAGCATCATAAGCATACCTATTATCAGATTGAATAGACCTATTGAGAATACAAAATGCCATCTGCTAATATCAAGAGCCCGTATTTGAATTGAAACCGATATTTGGGCAATTCCTGTAAACAATGCCCAAAGACCAAAAATGATGAAATACGAATCGTAGTTTGTTACAAGTCTGTTGTAGAGGATATAAAATCCTAGTAGGATTTGCAAAAATCCCTGAGACAGTATCCATCCAGGTCTGAAATATGCTCTTGGATTACTTATAAATGCGGTAATACATACAAGACCGCAGACCATGAGCACAGTACCGGTTACAATTATATGTGACAAAAAGTCGTGTAACGGTGTTACTATATAAAACACAGAAAGAAGCAGGTACAATATGCTGTTTATGAAAAGAAAGATTCCTCCTGTATTTTTTTTGTTCAACATCATATCACCTCTTGGTTGCGCTTACACTCCAAAGATAACTGTCTCGGCACATTTTTTCCAAATCATACTCAGCCTTCCAGTTGAGCAATCTTAATGCTTTTTCAGGATTTGCATAACACTCCGCAATATCCCCAGGTCTTCTATCTGTAAATATATAATTTACAGCAACATTGTTTACCCTCATATAGGTATGTACCATTTCAAGAACGGAATAACCTTTTCCTGTCCCTAAATTAATGCTTTCAATTGTATTGTAGTTTTCTATATATTCAATTGCTTTGACATGTCCCTTGGCCAAATCAACAACATGAATATAGTCTCTTACACCTGTTCCGTCTTTTGTATTGTAATCATTACCAAAAATCTTTAATACAGGGAGTTCTTGCTGCGCTACTTTATTTATCATTGGCATAAGGTTATTGGGTATTCCTTTCGGATTCTCTCCTATCATATAACTCTCATGAGCGCCTACAGGATTAAAATATCTAAGCAGAATAATAGACCATGAATTGTCTGCAGCATAGAGATCTCTTAACATCTCCTCAATCATTAATTTAGTTCTTCCGTATGGATTTGTAGCTGATAAAGGGAATGTTTCATCTATGGGAACGCTTTGAGGATCACCGTAAACTGTTGCAGAGGAGCTGAAGACAAATTTCTTTACATTGTGTCTTGCCATTGCATTCAATATGGTAAGGGTTCCTTGGATATTATTGTGATAATACATGAGAGGTTTTTCACAGGACTCCCCTACTGCCTTGTATCCTGCAAAATGCATAACAGCATCAATCTTGTTCTCGGAAAAAATTCTCTCCATGGCTTCTTCATCAAGCATGTCGCATTCATATGCCAAAAATGATCTTCCGGTTATTTCCTTGATTCTGTCCAAAACTTCTGGAGAACTGTTGTAAAAATTGTCAAAAACAACAATGTCATGACCACTATTTAATAACTCAACGCAGGCGTGGCTTCCGATATATCCGGCACCACCAGTTACAAGAATAGTCAATTTACATCGCCTCTCTCAATTATTATTTTATTTATCTTCTGATCTGCAAAAGGCTTGTCCCTCATGTCAGTTTCAGTTTCAGCAATTTTGTCTACAACCTCAATGCCTTTCACTACTTTGCCGAAAGCGGCATAGCTTCCATCAAGGTGAGGTGCATCTTTGTGCATGATGAAGAATTGTGAGCCTGCTGAATTAGGATCAAAGGCTCTTGCCATTGAGATAACACCGCGTGTATGTTTCAAAGGGTTCAGGAATCCATTCGCATTGAACTCTCCTTTGATAGTATATCCGGGACCTCCTGTTCCTGTACCATAAGGGCATCCACCCTGTATCATGAAGTCTTTAATAACTCTATGGAATATTAGTCCATTGTAGAAACCTTCTTCAGCCAGTTTCACAAAATTTGCAACAGTAACTGGAGCAATATCTTCATATAGTTCAATTTCGATTCTATCCTTGTTTTCCATCTCAATTATTGCTTTCATAAATTACCTCCACATATTAACTTTATTAGTATATATCCCCGCCAAATTATTGTCAATCCATTGGCTGAGGCTTGATTGTAACAAAATATTTTGCCAGATTTCCAACCTCTATTGTCTGACCTTTTACATCATGCTCAATGAATCCTGCAACATCTGATATTGTCACTGTTGCGTTTCCAGCCAGATCATGGCCTTTTACAATAATTATATCGTTTGCCTTGACTCTTAAGTTTCTAGGATCCTGAGTTGTAATGTTAAGCTTTATCGTACCGTTTACAGATACGTATACTCCCCCTCTTTTCTTTCCACTGCTGCTGAGGTTGGTTACCTTAATCTGTATGATACCGTGACCTTCCTTAAAATTCATTCTCGCATCATTTAGGCTTGCCAGCTCTGTTTCTGGATAATTCTGTACAATGTCATCAAACTCAATGCCTTTATAACCAAAGCCATTGAAAACAAATATCAATGTTAGTATCCATAAAGATATAATAAATACTTTGAATTTGCTCATAATATCACCAAAAATCATGCTTTATAAATTTTATGAGCAAATAAAAAATATATTCACTAGTTTAAAGATTTGCCTGCCAGATATCCAGTGGAAAAAGCAACTGTCAAATTAAATCCACCGGTATATCCGTCAACATCAATTACTTCACCTGCAAAGAATAATCCTTTCTTTATCTTTGATTCCATTGTTTTAGGATTAATTTCTTTCGTGCATACACCACCTGATGTTACCACAGCTTCAGCCATTTTACCATGACTAATGATATTTATCCTGAAGTCTTTTAGTAGTGTTAGTATTTGCTTTCTTTCATAACTGGTTATCTGGTTTACAGTCTTATTATCATCAATATCAAGCCTGTTTACGAAAACTGGAATCATTTTTGCAGGCAAAAGATCATTGAAAGCATTTTTTAGCTGTTTCCTCGAATATTTTTCAAAGTCTCTTAATAGTCTAGTGTCTAGTTTTTCTTCATCAAGAGCTGGTTTCAAGTCTATGCTGGCTATAATTTCTTTGTATTGTTGTGAGATATAATGTCGGCTGCCTGTAAGAACCAAAGGTCCTGATATACCGTTATGAGTAAACAGCATTTCACCAAAATCGCTGTAAAAACATCCATCCTTATTTATCAACGACAATCTTATATTCTTTAATGACAACCCTTGCAGCTCCTTAATCCATTGGTCTGATGAGACAAGTGGGACAAGAGAAGGTTTTGTAGGAACTATCGTATGTCCTGCTTCTATTGCAAATCTGTATCCATCTCCTGTGGATCCTGTTCCGGGATAAGATAAGCCTCCCGTAGCTATTATTAAATTCTTGGTCTCAATGAATTGGTCATTTACATATACGCTCTTAACATATTCATTTTCATAAACAATTTTGCAAACGCAGGAGTTATATCTTATTTCAACGTTTCGTCTTTCAAGTTCTTTTACAAGTACATTAACAACGTCAATGGATTTATTGGATGCAGGAAACACCCTGTTTCCCCTTTCGACCACTGTCTCTAGTCCCAGCCTATTAAAGGTATCAATTATGTCGTAGTTTGAGAACCTTGATAAACTTGAGTAAAGAAACTTACCATTTCCGGGAATATTCTCAATCAATTCATCAAAAGAACAGGAATTGGTAATGTTGCATCTACCCTTTCCTGTTATCCTTATCTTTTTACCTGGTATGTTGTTTTTTTCAAGTATCAGAACTCTTTTTCCTGTTTCCGATGCGGACAGAGCTGAAAATAGACCAGCCGCACCGGCCCCAATTATTATACAATCGTACATATTTTCTCCCTAAAAAATATTGCGCTTAAAATAATATAAGCGCAAATCTTTTCTTATACAGGATGTACTGAATTTTCAAAATCTGCTTCAGACGCATCCACGTTGTATTTTTGTGCCTGCCTGTATTTAAAGTAATTTACTGCTGGCTGTGGGAAAAGAGCGTAAGTGAGAACGTCTTCATCCTGCTCAATATATTCCTTGATTTCTTCCCTTATCTTGTCAAGCTCAGGTTCAATCAAATCAGCAGGTCTGCATGTAATTTCCTTCTCACCTTTTAAGATAAGCTCTTTAATTTCATCCTTTATTGGTGCTGGAGTTTTTCCATATTCACCCTTTACCAGCCCCTTTGTTTCTTTTGGCACCATCTTGTATCTCTCACCGCTAAGCACATTCAAAACAGCTTGCGTTCCAACAATCTGGCTTGTAGGAGTAACAAGTGGAGGGAATCCTAAATCTTCACGAACTCTTGGTACTTCATTCAGAACATCGTTGAATTTGTCCATGGCATTGGCCTGCTTGAGCTGTGAAACCAAGTTTGACAACATTCCTCCGGGAACCTGGTATATAAGGGTGTTGATATCAACGCCGAGCACTTTTGGATCCAGTTGGCTGGATTCCAGATACTTCTCCCTTATAGGTCTGAAGTAGTCTGCAATCTCACTGAGCAGATTTAAATCAAGCCCCGTATCGTATTCTGTTCCTTTCAAGGTTGCAACTATTGGTTCCGTTGGTGGCTGTGAAGTTCCCAATGCAAAAGGTGAAATAGCAGTGTCTATTATGTCCACACCGGCTTCAATGGCTTTTAGATACGTCATGCTACCGCAGCCGCTGGTATAGTGGGTGTGCAGTTCTATTGGAACAGACACATTTTCCTTGATGGCTTTAACCAGGTTGTACGCTTCGTATGGAATCAGAAGACCTGCCATGTCCTTAATACATATGGATTGAGCACCCATGTTTTCAAGCCTTTTTGCATCTTCAACAAATACTTCAAGGCTGTGGTATGGGCTTATCGTATAACTAATAGAGCCTTGAGGGTGTCCACCTTCTTTAATACATGCCTTCATGGCCTTCTCTATATTTCTAAAGTCATTAAGCGCATCAAAAATTCTTATGATATCTATACCATTTGCCACAGACTTTTGTACAAAGTATTCAACCACATCGTCCGCATAATGTTTGTAACCAAGTATGTTCTGACCCCTAAGCAGCATCTGAAGCGGAGTGTTCTTCGCATGGTCCTTGAATTTTCTTAACCTTTCCCAAGGATCTTCATTCAGGAATCTTAATGATGCGTCGAAGGTTGCTCCTCCCCAAGCTTCAAGAGCGTTGTACCCCACCTTGTCAAGCTTTTCAATGATTGGCAACATCTCATCAGTTTTCATTCTTGTTGCAATAAGAGATTGATGAGCATCTCGCAATACTGTTTCAGTTATTCTTACTTTAGCCATTTATCAACCCTCGCTTAGTTATATGTTATTAGAACGTCACCTGAGTTAACGGAAGCACCCTGTTGTACATTTACAGATGCAACAACACAATCTTCAGAAGCCACAATGTCGTTCTCCATCTTCATTGCTTCCAGTACCAAAATTAAATCTCCCTTCTTCAAGGAATCCCCTGGTTTAACGGCAATCTTAACGATAGTGCCTGGCATTGGGCAATTCAAGTCTTTTGCTCCTGCAGTGCCTGTTGATATCGGCTTTGGAGCTGTTGGTTTCGGTTGTGCGGGAGCTGGTGCAGGTTCAGCCTTTGCAACAGGTTCTTGTTTGACAACTTGAGTTGCTTGTGGAGCTACATTACCACTATCAGAAACTTCCTCTACCATAACCTCATAGGAAGTGCCATTTACTGTAACAACATATTTTTTCATCTATATTACCTCCGTTAAAGTTATAAATTGACATTAATGTGCTTTCTTGGCAAGGAGTGCTTTCTCTTTCCAAGAAGCATTTCAAATGCGCTAATCACGCGCACACGCAGTTCTTCTGGTCTGATGATGTCATCAACATAACCCAGTTTTGCAGCCTCGTATGGGTTTGCATATTTTTCTGCATATTCCTGAGCCTTTTCTTCTCTGGTTTTTACAGGATCATCACTTGTTGCAATTTCATCCTGGAACAGCATAACTGCAGATGCCACATCGGAAAGTGGAGCTATTACTGCATTTTCAAGGGCATATACCAAATCCGAGCCCAGGTGCTTGCTGTTCATTAAAACATAAGCTCCGCCATATGCCTTGTTCAAAACCACATTCACTTTTGGAACAGTGCAGCCAGCAAAAGCATGAGCAAGTTTTGCAGCATTTCTTACAATTCCATTTTCTTCCTCTTCCTGGTTTTTTACAAACCCTTCAGCATTTGTCAGGGTCAACACAGGAATATTAAATGTGTCGCAGAATCTCACAAACCTTGCAGCTTTGCTCATGGCTTCCCCGGTAAGAAGTCCATTGTTGGCAACAGTTCCAACAACCCTTCCGTTAAGCCTTATAAATGCTGTAATTATTTCAGTTGCATAATTCTGTTTCAGTTCGAAATATGAATCAATATCAGCAATTTGTAGTAACCAGTTGCGTATGTCAAGGTCATCAGTATTTATATCCAAACTTCTGTTCAAATCATCCGTACATTCAACTTGAGGTGCACCAGTCAAATTGTTGTCAGGGAGCAAGGAAACCAGTTTGCGCAAAATATAAGGTAATTCTGCGTCGGTGCAAACAAGGTCTGCGTTGCCGCTGACTTTTTCATTAAAGTTTGCATTTCCAACCTCGTCGCCTGCATTTTTGTCGGATGCCTTTATGACAGCAGGAGTAGTAACAGCCATGCGGCCATTATCTGTCATAATCACAAAATCAGCCATTTCCAATGCGTAGGATGTCAATCCGTATGCGTTGCCACAACAAACGGATATTACAGGAACCATTCCTGATGCGTTTGAAACAGCCTGCATTATTTCACCATATCCATTGAGTGCCAACAGGCCTTCTTTTAGTCTTGCGCCTTGTGAATCAAATACAAGGAATACAGGCGCACCGACAGATACTGCCATGTTGATAGCTCTTGCAATTTTTGATGCATGAATCTCTCCCAATGCACCTCCTAAGAAGTTCCTGTCTTGTGCAGCCACATAGACTAGTCTTCCGTTTATAGTACCATATCCGGACAATACCCCGTCACCTTTGGCGCTGTCATCAGACGTCGATTGACGAGATTGGAGGAATGCATCTATTTCTACAAAAGATGCTTCATCAAAAATGCCCAAAATTCTTTCTCTTATATCCATTGCTACACCCCTAAAGTTCTTAGATAATCATTCTTAAATTAAATCCAAATCTATTCAATTATATAACAACTAGTAAATTAAGTCAATTAAATGGAACCCAAAACCCACCGGATTATAAGCATTAGTGGTTAACTTTCCATTAACTTTTTTATTTCCTTAATACAATCATTTTTATTGTATAAACATCCAGATTTCATATCTTCAGGCAGTAACGATTTATACGGGTTTTCATTAAATCTTTCATCCAACAGCACAATAAATCCTTTGTCTGTTTCAGTTCGAATAACTCTTCCCGCTGCCTGAAGAACCTTGTTTATACCTGGAAAAACATAAGCATTCATAAAACCGCTGCCCCATTGGTTTCTATCATACACCATCTTAATAATATCTCTTTCCAAGCATACCTGAGGCAGTCCAACTCCAACCACAATTACCCCACCAAGCCTGTCACCTGCAAGGTCAATACCTTCGGAATATATTCCTCCAAGAACACAAAGACCTATCCTGACACCATCCGGTTCTGATTTGAAATCATGGACAAACTGTTCTCTTTCATCAGGATCCTGTGTCTGGGGTTGTATAAACACAGTTATATCCATAAGCTCGGCAGGAAGACAATTTGCTACATCCTTTAAATATCTGTATGAACTGAAGTAAACTATGAAGTTTCCTTTTTGAAGAGATGCCAACCCCAGTATATATTCTGCAATCAATTCATAATAAAATGCCCTTTTTTTGTACCGGGTCGAAACATCCGTGCAAATGAAGACCTTTCTGTTCTCTTTTGGGAACGGAGACGAAACGGAAAATATTTTGTCATCTTCCTTTACTCCAAACCCTTGATAATAATATTGAAGAGGTTCCAATGTACCAGAAAACAAAATTGCACTTCTTCCAAGCTCCAGTGTCTCCCCAATTATTTTTGAAGGATCAGCAAGATACACGCAAGCAAAAATATCACTATTTTCTTTTCGTGTGTAATAGCAGAACCTTTCATCATATATCTCTAAAAGTTTGCAGAAGAAAAGACAGTTCATGAAAAGCTCTGTTACTTTTTCGTCGTCACTACCCACCTTATGAAGAAACTCCGTCAAACAGACCGTGAAGTCGTTAACGAGCATGTACATGGTATTGTCAAACTCTTCGGTTACGACATAATCTTTGTCGTCAAGGCTTTTATTCAATTTATTAAAATAACGAATGACTTTGCCTGCTTTGTTGTATACATTCCTGCCATTTTCTCTGTCTTTAAACTTCTTCCTAACCTCTGAAAACGACTTTTTATACAGTTTCTGGGTATACATATCCCTAGTTCTGTCAATCAAGTTGTGCGCTTCATCTACTAAAAAAACATGGTCCTGCTTGCTTGAAAAGAAGCGTTTCAAGTAGACCCTGGGGTCAAAAAGATAGTTGTAGTCGCCAATAACAACATCCACCCACTCGGAAACATCCAAGGAAAACTCAAAAGGACACACCTTATGTTTTTTCGATATCTTTTCAATAACATCTCTTGTAAATAGGCGGTAATTATTGATGCTTTCAAATACCGCATCATTTATTCTGTCATAATGTCCTTTTGCGTATTCGCAATCCTCTGGATTACATGCAAGCTCAAAGGGACATATCTTCTCCTTTGCTGTCAGCGCTATAAATGACAAATCATTTGCTTTTGAATTAAGCATCAATAGCGTATCCTGAGGGGCAAGAACTCCTGCGTTTCGCGCAGTGAGAAAAAATATTCTCCCGCCCTTTCCTTCAGCTACAGCTTTCAAAGATGGAAACAATACGGATATGGTTTTTCCTATACCGGTAGGAGCTTGAACAAGAAGCTTGTTTTCCCTTTCTATTGTCCTGTATACAGCAGTGCACAGTTGTCTCTGTCCTTCTCTGTACATGGGAAAAGGAAACTTCAATTCTTTTAACTGCACATGTAATTTTACTTTTCTTTCCCTGTCGAAGGAAATCCAGGATATGTATCTCTCGCAGAGATTTAGAAAGAATTCCTCAAGTTCGGCAAAAGTATACTCTTTTTGCATTATTCTTTTCTCATCAGTGTGAATGTTGTAGTAGATAACATTAACTATTGAATTCATCTTTTCATCTAATGAGAGAACATATGCATAGCACATGGCTTGAGCCAGATGCAATGGATCAATTTCCTCCATTATCTCCAAATCAAATTCCACAGTCTTTATTTCATCCACGTACAATTTGTCATCAGTTATATACCAGCCATCTGCACGACCGGTGACTGTAAGGGATATATCACTTTTTTCATAGGTATGCCTTACATACGCTTCTTTGTTGTAATCTTTCTCTTTTTCAAATTCCTGTTGAAGTTTTTTATGGATATGGGCACCATACTGGGCTCTTTCAACATTTTGGCCCGGCTTGTCGCTTGTTGTTATGTCTCCGTATCTGAGAATAAACTCCACCAATGTTCTTATACTGATTTCATACTTTTCCATATCACACAAACTCCATAAAAACCTGATTCGCAAAATCATATCCTTTTCCAGTCAAACAGTAGGATATGAATTTGCCTTTCACATTAGAAATCTGTATAAGACCCAACCTTTCGAGCTTATCCAAGACTTCCTTGTATATAATATGATAAAACTTGTTAAACCTCTTGTAAAACATCTTAGGATCAGGTCCTTTTGTTAATCTAAAGCCAAGGAGCATAAATTCATTCATCTTATCGGTATCACTTAATACTTCTTCATTAAATACGTTAAAATCAAGACTAAGGTAGTCTCTAAAATTACTCGTATTTCTAAATCTTATACTGTTTATGTATGAAGATGCACCAAGACCAAGACCCAAATATTCATTGCAGTGCCAATAAAGAAGATTGTGCCTGCATTCATATCCGTTTAATGCAAAATTGGATATCTCATAGTGAATATATTCTTTGGACATCAAATATTCCAAACATTTATGGTACATTTGCCTGTCCAATTCATCCTTTGGCAACTTAACAATTCCCTTATCAATCATATCATACAAACTAGTCTCTTCCTCCAGAATCAAGCTGTACGCAGATATGTGAGGAACATTTAGATTTGCCAGCTCTATTAATGTGCTCATGAATACATCAACGCTTTGATTGGGCACACCAACTAAAACATCAGCGTTAATGTTTTCAAATCCAGCCTTTTGAGCATTTCTGATGGCGTTGATGGAATCTTCTTTTGTATGTATTCTGCCTAGAAATTTCGCAAGATCATCATTCAAGGACTGAATGCCGAAACTAATTCTGTTAATGCCAGCATCCTTATACATTAAAAAATCATCTTTTTTTACAGTGCCAGGGTTTGCTTCAATCGTTATTTCAGCATCCTTTGCAATTACAAAGTTTTTTCTAAGTTTTTCAATAAGTGAATGAATTAGTTTCGGTTCAACAATGGAAGGAGTGCCTCCCCCAATGAATATGCTGGTAATAGTTTTATTGACACTTTCTTTCTTTTTATTCATTTCAAGATAGAGAGTGTCAAAATACTTTTCTACGCTTTCATTGCCAATAGTATTAATACCAAATGAAAGAAAGTCGCAATATATGCACTTTCTTTCACAAAATGGTATATGGACATATATGCCAAAATCTTCAGCATGCATGTTAATCATCCAACTTTAGTACGGTAAGAAAAGCCTCTTGAGGTATTTCCACACTGCCAAACTGCCTCATACGCTTTTTACCTTCCTTCTGTTTTTCAAGCAATTTCTTCTTTCTTGAAATGTCGCCACCATAGCATTTGGACGTAACGTCTTTTCTGTATGCCTTAACAGTTTCCCTTGCTATGATCTTGCCGCCAAGGTATGCCTGAATAGGTACTTCAAACTGGTGTCTGGGAATTGCTTCCTTAAGCTTTTCAGCCACCTTTCTTCCCCTTTGGTATGCTTTCTCTTCATGAACGATAAAGGAAAGAGCGTCCACTACTTCACCATTTACGTATATGTCAAGCCTTACAAGCTTTGAAACCTTGTAGCCAGTCATCTCATAATCTAGTGACGCATAGCCTTTTGTTCTAGATTTTAGTGCGTCAAAGTAGTCGTAAATGACCTCGTTTAGAGGTATTTCGTAAGTAAGCAGTACCCTGTCACGCTCAAGATAATCCATGTTAAGGAACGTACCTCTTCTGTCAATGGTAAGCTCCATGATGTTGCCGACAAATTCCGCTGGAGTCAGTATGGATGCTTTCACCATTGGTTCTTCTATATGGTCTATCATGTTTACAGAAGGCATGTTTGTTGGGTTGTCCAGTTCCAGAACCTCACCATTTGTTTTGTAAATCCTGTATATAACGCTTGGTGTTGTGGTAATGATGTCGATATCAAACTCTCTCTGAATTCTTTCAAGTATAATCTCCATATGAAGAAGTCCCAAGAATCCGCATCTGAAACCAAATCCCAATGCTTTTGATGTTTCAGGTTCGAAAGCCAGCGATGCGTCATTAAGCTGAAGTTTAGCTAAAGCATCCCTTAATCCTTCAAAATCTGAACCGTCGACAGGATAAACTCCGCAAAAAACCATTGGTTTTGCTTTCTTGTATCCTGGCAAAGGATTCTTGGCAGGATTGCTTACTAGGGTAACAGTATCACCAACATTGGCATCCTGTATGTTTTTAATGTTTGCCACAATATACCCAACTTCCCCTGTTTCCAAGGAGTCACATGGGTAGAAAGTGCCTGGCTTGAACCACCCTAGTTCAGTAATAATGAAGGTTTTCTCTGTTGACATGAGTTTGATTGTATCGCCTTTTTTGAGTCTGCCGTTTACAACCTTTACATATATGATTACACCTCTGTAGGTGTCATAAACGGAGTCGAAAATCAGTGCCTGAAGAGGAGCTTCCTTGTCACCTGATGGTGATGGGATTCTGGTTGCTATTTCTTCAAGGACATCCTTAATGCCTATACCTGCCTTTGCAGAGATAAGTGGAGCATCGGATGCAGGTATGCCAATTACCTCCTCGATTTCCTTCTTTACAACTTCAGGTTGCGCTGCAGGCAAATCTATTTTGTTTATAACCGGGATAATTTCCAAGTTGTGATCCATGGCCATATAAACATTTGCCAGAGTTTGTGCTTCAATTCCCTGAGCTGCGTCCACCACCAGGATTGCACCTTCGCATGCAGCCAATGTTCTTGATACTTCATAAGTAAAGTCAACATGACCTGGGGTGTCAATAAGATTATAAATATACTCAACTCCATCATCGGCAAGATAATTCAATCTGACGGAACGCGCCTTAATAGTAATTCCTCTTTCCCTTTCCAGGTCCATGTTGTCCAGAACCTGTTCCTCCATTTCCCTTTCGGAAAGCTCTCCAGTCTGTTCTAATATCCTGTCAGCCAATGTAGATTTTCCATGGTCAATATGAGCAATTATGCAAAAATTCCTAATTTTATCCTGATTGTTCATATGCTACTCCCTATCTTTATTTATTCTTCGTATGAATAAATTTCACCCAGTACATCCGCTACAATTTCAGATGTGTTAACAACCTCAGAAATCAAATTTCCATTGAATCCTATTTCAATAAGTATTCCCCTGTCTGCCAGGTTTGTATTATATGGATCTTTTCTCATGGAAATTCCTCTAGTTATACCTGGAACCTTTTCTTCCAGCATTTCCAACATCAGCATGGCAAGTTTGAAATTGTCCCTCCAGTTTGGATTAGGATTATTAACATCATAATCGCATCCAACAACAAACATCACCTGGGCAAACATTTTTCCGTTATGTTCAACGGTGGGATCAAACTTTTTGCTTCCATCAAAAGCGCCATCTCGATGTATATCGATAGTCAGTTGAATGGAATCATGTTCTTCCTTAATTGATTCTACAGTCTTTTTAGACAAATCATAAGCAATATTATGATTATACCCTTGATCATGAACTGTCTTGTCATGCAAGGTATTAATATTATACTTTTCATTTAGAATTTTTTCAATTATGCTTCCTGCTTTCACAACATTCATCTCAGTGTCTGTTGTAAAGTTTTCATTATTATACTTATCTTCTTCAGTCAAACAATACCCTTCACTTGTATGAGTGTGGAATATGAGGATGGAGGATTTGCCTTTTTCAGGCTTTTTAATAACCAGAGGCGCTTGAAGAATCTCCCTAATATTAATTGGATCTCGAACATAGTCGTTAACCACCTTCAAGGAGCCATACCTGAGTTCACTTTTGTAGCCTGCCACCAGTTCTTTTTCAATATCATCCTTGATTCCCGTTTCCACGGAGATTTCAGTATCGTAGAATACTGAATATTTGTATGAATTGTCATATAAACTGAACATATAGTATTTTATGTTCTCTTCAACGGGCATAGGGGTATTATTTGGTTTTGGTGGTTTACTTACACTTGGGCTTGTCCCGTTCAAATACAAGTCCACCAGCTTCTCATGTGTATGAATTCTTTTTACAAGGGGCGAGGCAACCCCATATATTCTGTTGGACAGATACCTTCCGTTATAGTTATGGGTCTTTGCCTCGTCCATGTTTTCAAGAAGTTCCTTCAAAGCAATTTTCCCTTTATTATCAACGGTTACCAATGCACATACAACAAGAATAGAGATAACCAGAATTTCGATGATAATAAAGAGGAGCATGTATTTTTTTATTCTTTTCTTCTTTTGTAATCTGTTATTCTCTATTAAATACAAATGCGAGCTATCGTATATTCTTCTATTCACTTATGCTTCACCCAAATTTAGATTTCTAAATGCAGCTGACAACATCAGTCTGATTCTGTTCAGCTGGTTAACCTCACTGGCACCAGGATCGTAATCCACTGCCACAATGTTGCTCTCAGGATATTCCCTTCTCAAAGCCTTTATCATGCCTTTTCCTGTTACATGATTGGGCAGGCATGCAAAAGGTTGCATGCAAACAATGTTGGGAACTCCAGCTTCTATAAGTTCTATCATTTCAGCCGTCAAGAACCATCCTTCGCCAGTGCAATTACCTACTGACAGTATCTTGTTGGCAGCTTCCGCCATCTCATATATATCGCTGGGCGGAGTAAAGCGCTTGCTTCTTGACAGATATTTTCTCATGGGCTTTCTGTACTTCTCAATTACACCAATTGCAGTTTTCGCAAGAAATACGGATGATCTTGAGCCTGTAAGAAGCTCTCTTTTTGCAATTTGGTTGTAAGCGCAATACAAAAGAAAGTCCATAAGGTCGGGCATTACCGCCTCTGCTCCTTCACTTTCAACTAGGTCCACCACAAAGTTGTTGGCCGTTGGATGGAATTTGACCAGTATTTCCCCAACCAGGCCGACTCTTGGCTTTTTAATATCCAAAAGTTCCAGGTTGTCAAAATCGTGGATTATCCTTTTAATATTGTCTATGTACTCTCGTATTCTTCCATTATGTACAGACTTCTTAACCTTTTCATTCCACTTCTGATGCAACCTGTTGGCGGAACCTGGAACCTTTTCATAGGGCCTTGTTCTGTAAAGCAACCTCATGAACAAGTCTCCATAGCAAACTGCCATCATGGCAGAATTTATAAGCGGCAGTGTGATGTTGAATCCTGGGTTCTTCTCAAGTCCTGAAGCAGATAGTGAAATGACAGGAACATGGCCATAGCCCATGTCTTTCAATGCTTTTCTAATAAAGGCTATGTAGTTGGTTGCCCTGCATCCGCCACCAGTCTGAGTAATAATGACGGAAGTATTGTCAAGGTCATACTTCCCTGATTTCAGAGCTTCGGCTATCTGACCTACTACGAGGATTGAAGGGTAGCATGCATCATTATTAACATACTTGAGTCCTTCGTCCACCGCTACTCTATCGTTGGATGGCAGTACTTCAAGATTGTAACCGTTTGCCTTGAATGCCTCTTCAAGTATATCGAAATGTATCGGAGACATTTGAGGCGATAATATGGTATGGTTCTTCTTCATTTCTTTCGTAAAGAGAACCTTTTTTTGGGCATATGAGACATTCTTCTTAATCTCAAAACCATGCCTGTTTCTTTCCTCAAGAGCCGCCTTGAGTGACCTGATCCTTATTCTAATTGCGCCGAGGTTGGTACCCTCGTCAATCTTCAGGCAGGTATATATGTTACCATTGGATGTAAGGATCTCTTCCACCTGGTCCGTGGTGACGGCATCAAGTCCACAGCCAAAGGAGTTAAGCTGTACGAGTTCCACATCATTGTTTTCTCTCACATAGTGGGCTGCCCTGTATAGTCTCGAGTGATATGTCCATTGGTTTACAACACGGATTGGTGTTTCAATTTCGGCCAAATGCGAAATTGAGTCCTCCGTCACTACTGCAAATCCAAAGGAGTTTATGAGCTCCGGGATACCGTGGTTGATTTCAGGATCCACATGGTAAGGCCTTCCAGCCAGAACTATGGGAGTTATTTTGTTTTTACGACAGTATTCGAGAGTCTCTTCGCCTTTTTTCCTTACATCATTCTTAAAACATTCATCTTCTTCATATGCTTTTTCAAGAGCATTTCTTATCTCGTCTTTTTCAATGCCCAATGGGCTCAATTCTTCGTAAAGCCTGTCGCCCATTCGTTTTTGATCATAAATTGGCAGGAATGGCTTCATGAATGTAATGCCTTTTTCACTTAATATGTCCATGTTCGCTTTAATTACTTCCGGATAAGAAGTGACGATTGGACAATTGTAGTGATTGTTAGCCTTCTCGTCTTCCTTGTGTTCGTAAGGTATGCAAGGATAGAATATGAACTTCACACCTTTGTCTATCAGGTTCATTATGTGTCCGTGCACAATTTTACCAGGATAGCATACGGATTCAGAAGGCATGGTTTCCATTCCGGATTCATAAAGCTCTTTTGAGCTGTGATCCGATATGACCACTTCATACCCCAGGCATGTGAAGAAAGTGAACCAGAAGGGGTAGTTTTCATACATGTTAAGTACCCTGGGTATGCCTACCCTGCCTCTTTTTGCATCCTTTATTGGTTCGTATTGGAACAGGCGTTCGTATTTATACTTATAGAGGTTTGGAAGGCTCGTAGATGAACTTGCAGATGCTCCAAGTCCTCTTTCACATCTGTTGCCTGATATGAACCGGGTACCGTTTGAAAACCTGTTTATGGTAAGCAGGCAGTTGTTTGGACATTTTCCACATCTGGCTTTCCTTATGTCCACCTCGATTTTCTCAGCGTCCTCCACACTAAGGATGCTGGACTCCCTGCCTTCTATGTAATGTTCCTTGGCTATCAATGCACAGCCATAAGCACCCATCAGACCAGCTATATCCGGTCTTACCGCTTCCCTTTCAGACACAATCTCAAACGCCCTGAGGATAGCATCATTAAGAAATGTACCTCCCTGAGTTATTATCTTCTTACCCATTTGCTCGGGAGATCTAATTTTAATAACTTTTGTCAGTGCGTTTTTTATAACCGAATAGGACAGTCCTGCGGAAATATCCGCAACTGAAGCACCTTCCTTTTGAGCTTGCTTAACTCTTGAGTTCATAAATACAGTACATCTTGAGCCCAGGTCCACAGGTTTCTGGGCCGACAGTGCTTCTTTTGCAAATTCCGAGACACTCATTCCTAAAGAAGTTGCAAAAGCTTCAATAAATGAACCACAACCAGAGGAACAAGCTTCATTCAACATAATATTATGTATGACACCGTCACTGACCTTGAGACATTTCATGTCCTGGCCACCTATGTCAAGAATAAATTCAACTCCGGGAAGAAATTTCTCTGCTGCCTTGTAATGGGCAATTGTCTCAATTTCCCCCATATCAATATTCAGTGCGGTTTTTATCAGGCCTTCACCATAGCCAGTTACACAGGAATTGGCTATTTTCGCAGTAGGAGGCATTTTACTGTATAGATCCTTCAATATGTTCAGCGCTGAATTAAATGGACTGCCAAAGTTAGATGCATAGTATGTATACAGTATCTCATCATCTTCTCCAATCAAAACAGCCTTGGTTGTCGTGGAACCAGCATCTATGCCAAAGTAGCACAAACCTTCATATGTACTTAAATCACCACGTTTTGCTTTTTCCTTGTTGTGTCTTTCATAAAAATCGTTGAGTTCATTTTCATCTGTAAACAGAGGTCTGAGCCTTGTAATCTCATCGGCCTGGATATTCAAAACATGTTCAAGTTTGTCAAGAATATCCTTTATTGCGACAGGTTCCATGTCTTCTGAGGAAAAAGCAGCTCCCATAGCCACAAACAGATGGGAATTCTTTGGAAAAACGATCTGTTCATCTTTGAGAACCAAGGTTTCTATGAAGCGCTTTCTTAGCTCGGACAAATAGTTAAGTGGTCCACCAAGAAATGCGACATTTCCCCTGATAGGTCTTCCACAGGCAAGACCGCTTATGGTTTGATTTACAACTGACTGAAATACGGATGCTGCGATGTCTTCCTTCAATGCTCCTTCATTCAACAAAGGTTGTATGTCGGTTTTTGCAAACACTCCGCATCTGGCCGCAATTGGATAAATTATAGTATGATTCTTTGCATACTCGTTGAGCCCTGCAGCGTCAGTCTTTAAAAGTATTGCCATTTGATCTATAAAGGCTCCGGTTCCCCCTGCACAGGTACCGTTCATTCTTTGCTCTATAGGATCATCAAAATACGTTATTTTTGCGTCTTCTCCACCTAACTCGATAGCAACATTCGTTTGTGGAATCAAGCGCCTTACTGCTTCGGATGAAGCAACAACTTCCTGCACAAAAGGCAAACCAAGCCACTCAGCCACCAACATACCGCCGGAACCGGTCAGCTTGATTGTGGCATGATAGTCCTTAAACTTAATCAAAGCCTCTTTCAGCATATCGTAAATTGTACGGCGAATATCAGAGTAGTGCCTCTGATACTTGTGGTACAATAATTCTTTTTCTCTATCTAAAATGACAATTTTCACAGTAGTAGAGCCTACATCCAGCCCTATATGCACAATGTCCCTCATGAATTCAAATCATCCTAATCAATTTTATTCTTCTTCTATTTTAATGTTTAGCTCCTTAAGTTGCTTCTCTTCAACCATACCTGGAGCTCCAGTCATAAGACAAGATGCATTCTGCACCTTTGGGAATGCAATGACATCCCTTATATTATCACAATTTGCCATAATCATAACCAGCCTGTCGAGTCCATAGGCCATTCCACCATGAGGTGGTGTTCCATATCTGAAGGCATCCAGCAGGAATCCGAATCTTTCGTAAGCTTCTTCCTCGCTGAATCCCAGAGCCTTGAACATTCTTTTTTGCAACTCATTATCGTATATCCTTATACTGCCTCCGCCTATTTCATAACCATTCAATACAATATCATAGGCTTTAGCTCTGACCCTTTCTGGTTTTGTCTCAAGCATATCTATATCTTCATCAACAGGCATTGTAAAGGGATGATGCTTTGCAACATATCTATCTTCTTCTTCACTGTATTCAAAAAGTGGGAAATCTGTTACCCATAAAAACTCAAAGTTATCAGGTATTATGTCAAGTTTCTCGGCAATATGGCATCTTAACGCTCCCAATGCGGTATTAACAACGTCGGCCTTGTCACTTACAATGCAAATCAAATCTCCTACATTGCTTTCTGCCAGTCTGATTATTTCTTTAATCTCCTCTTCTGTCAAAACTTTCCCTAATGAGGACCTTGTTTCATTCTCACCATTAATAATCCATGCCATGCCTTTTCCGCCATGGAATTTTACAAACTCCACAAGCTTATCAATTTCCTTTCTGGAAAACGATCCTGCACCGCTGGCGGATATTAACTTTACACAGCCGCCATTCTTTACAGTATCTTTGAAAATGCCGAAAGAACAGTTTTCAGCAAAAGAAGAAATATCCTTAAGCTCCATGCCAAACCTGGTATCGGGCTTGTCGGTGCCGTATTTATCCATGGCTTCCTTGTAAGACATTCGTCTAAATGGAATTTCCACATCAACATCCATCACTTTTTTGAAAAGCCCTTTCAGAAACTCTTCATTTATAGACACAACGTCATCCATGTCTACAAAAGACATTTCAAGGTCAATCTGTGTAAATTCCGGTTGTCTGTCTGCCCGCAGATCCTCGTCTCTGAAACATTTGACTATCTGAATGTATCTGTCAAAACCTGCCACCATCAGTAGCTGTTTGTACAATTGAGGAGACTGGGGAAGCGCATAAAACTTGCCATGGTGAATCCTGCTGGGCACAAGATAGTCTCTTGCTCCTTCAGGTGTGCTTTTTGAAAGCATAGGCGTCTCTATTTCCAAAAAACCGTTATCAGCAAAGAAGTTTCTTGCATATCTTGCTACCTCATGTCTTAGTATGAGGTTTTTTTGAATGGAAGGCTTTCTTAGGTCTAGATATCTATACTTAAGTCTGTTGACTTCACCAGTAACAGCCTTGTCATCAACATGAATCGGAGGAGTTTCTGCCTCGCTGAGTATCCTGAGGTCGTTTACATAAACCTCAACCATTCCTGTAGCCATTTTTGTATTTATGGCTTCTTTTTCACGGGGTCTGACAACACCTTTTACGCACAGTACATATTCATTCCTGATTTTTTCTGCTTTGTTGAAAACATCCTCATCCACCGTGCTGTCAAATACAAGCTGCACTATGCCTGTTCTGTCTCGCAGGTCTACAAAAATCAGGCTGCCTAAATTTCTTGCCTTGGCCACCCATCCTGTCAGAACAACTGTATCCCCTATATTTTTTTCAGCTATATGTCCATTCATTATGGTTCTTTTAAGACCTTTCATTGTGTCACTCATATGAATCCTCCCTAAATATTGTATGTTCAACCCTTTAAATTGTCAATTTAACGTTACTACCGTTACTCCGGTATCCCCTTCGCCAAAGACGCCCAGTCTCCAGCTTTTTACGTTACTGTTTGTCTCAAGGTACTTGTGGATACCCCTTCTTAACGCTCCAGTTCCTTTTCCATGTATAATGCTGAACTGCTTTTGGTTTGCAACCAGGGCATTATCTATATGTTTGTCAATAATATCTGTTGCCTCATCCACAGTAAGTCCCCTCACGTCAATTTCTGACTTTATATATAGTGATTTTGTACTTACATTGGATCTTGAAATGGTGGGTTTTTCTTTTTTCTTCTTCTCTTCAGCAAGCCTGAGGTCTTCCAGCGGAACAAAAACCTTCATTATTCCCACCTGTACATAAACCTTTCCATCTCTGTACGGTGTGCTTAGTACAGTCCCGGTATTGTTAAGACTTAAAATTCTTACTGTATCGCCTTCCCTTAGATTGTCAGGAGGTTCAGACTCATCTCTTACAATGCTGACTTCCAGACTTCCTTCAAGTTCGTTCTGTAATTCGACAAGAGATGTTCTCAAATTTTCCGCTTTTCTAAGAGAGTCCTTTTCAATATCCTTTGAGGCTTTTCTAATATCCTCCAGTAATCTGTCGGATGTTATTCTTGCTCTGTTAAGTATCTCTCTTGCCTCGTATCTTGCTTTGGAAAGAATCTCGTTCTTTGTCTTTACGATGTTTTCCTTCTCCTGGCTGATTTCCCTCTCAAGCCTCTTTACTTCATTCTTCAGTCTTTGAATTTCATATTTGTCTTCTTCAATTATCTTTCTGTTTGTCTCTATGCTGAGAAGCATATCCTCAAACCGGATATCCTCGCTGGTCAAGAATTCTTTTGCTCTTTCAATAATCTTATCGTCAAGACCGATTCTTTTTGAAATGGCAAAAGCATTGCTCTTTCCAGGAACCCCTATAAGCAATCTGTAAGTAGGACGCAAGGAATTTACATCAAACTCACAGCTGGCATTTGCATAACCCTTGTTGGTCTGAGCAAAAATTTTCAGCTCACTGTAGTGAGTTGTAGCAATGGTTCTTGCTCCCCTTTGGTGCACGCATTCCAGTATCGACATTGCTAATGCAGAGCCTTCGGTCGGATCAGTACCTGCACCCAGTTCGTCAAATAATACAAGGGATCTTTCGTCACATTTGTTTAGTATCTCAACTATGTTCTTCATATGTGACGAAAATGTGCTTAGACTTTGCTCGATGCTCTGCTCGTCACCTATGTCTGCAAACACTCTCTCAAATACACACAATGTGGAGCCTTCATCGGCAGGTATCATCAAGCCTGCCTGCATCATTAATGTGAAAAGCCCAACTGTTTTTAGTGTTACAGTCTTTCCACCCGTATTTGGTCCCGTAATCACCAAGGTATCAAAATCTTTTCCAAGATGAATGGATATTGGAACCACGATCTTTTTGTCTATTAAAGGATGTCTGCCGTTTATGATATTTATACATCCCTTGTCGTTAATTCGAGGTTTTACAGCCTTCATATCATTGGCCAGCCTGGCTTTTGCAAAGGTAAAATCAAGATAAGCCAATATTTCCATATTGTTTATAAGATTAGGGCTGTTTTCTGCAACTTCCTGCGAAAACTCATACAGTATTCTTTGTATCTCTTCGTTTTCCTGAACCCTCAGTTCCCTGATTTTATTATTCTCCTCCACCACAAAAGCAGGTTCCACAAACAACGTTTGCCCTGAGGAGGATGTGTCATGCACAATTCCAGACAACTCTGAACGATGTTCAATCTTAACAGGAATGCAGTACCTGTCACTGCGCATTGTAACTACAGGTTCCTGTATAATTTTCGAATACTTGGAAGACCTGATAATATCATTAAGCTTGTCCTTTATAGCCAGCTGTCTTGACTGTATCTGACGCCTTATGTCAAACAGCCTTGGACTGGCATCGTCCGCCATTTCTTCTTCGGAAATTATCGCCCTGCATATTCTTTCTTCAAGCCCTCTGATAGCTATTAAGTTTGATATCATATTGCATATGACATTATCACTTTCCTCACTGTATGATGCATAATCTATAGTTCTTCTGGCAGATTTCAACAAATGGGCAATATTGATAAGCTCCAAAAAGCTCAATACTCCTCCTCTTTCAGCCCTAAGTACCGCATTCTCTATATTCTTAATGCTCGAAATAGGAGGAAGTCCTTTTTGGAATATGAGGGTCTGGGCATCCATTGTTTCAATTAGATGCCTTTCTATTAATTCAATATCTGTAGACGGCTTTAGATTAAGCGCTTTCTCCTTGGCAAGTTCGGAGGTGGTTAAATCAGCCAGTCTACTGATTATGGTGTCATACTCAAGTACATGTAAAACCTTTTCTGTCATGGCAATATCCTTACTTAACAACAGGTAATCAAATCTCCGCCCATACATTCACAACAACAGTCTGCACACCACAGATAAGTACAAAACTCGCACATATCACAAGAAGGATTGTACCCGGATCTGTCTGATGTCCTTCTGTAATTGCCTGCCTGATTATACATTGAATTAAGTGCTCTTCTGTAGACCATGTTGTTGGGATCCATGTTGATAGCTCTTGTGAAATTCATTCTTGCTTCGTCATACCAGCCTTTTTGCCTCGCTATTTCACCCATTAGATAATACCAATGGGCATCCCTGCTTTCTACAGGAATGTCAAGTAGTTTGCTTTCGGCAAGTCCCAGTTCTCCTCTTTGGATAAGATTCCATATTTCATCGTATTCTGAGTTATATGTTGAGCTGCGGGAATAAGTGCCTTGAGATTTATTTTGTCTCTCGCGCATTATTTGATCGTACGCAGCATTAATCTCCTTGATTTTCTCGTCGGCAAGTTCGGACAAGGGATTGTTGGCATACTGGTCAGGATGATACTTTTTAACAAGTTCCCTGTAAGCCCTCTTAATTTCTTCATCAGAGTCGGTTTCTTTTACACCCAAAATTTTATATGGATCATTCATTGTCATCATCTCCCTTAATCCCGCCATTTAAGTGATTATCTGTTTTCTGTCTCATCCCAAGATAAAAGACATTATCTAAAAAATGTTCTGCATCCTGTGTTATAGTAAAGTCATCTAAATCGTCTTTCAAGCCTTCCCATGCCTCGGAAATTGATGCAAGACACATCTCAAGTGAAAATCTAAAATCCTCCGACACTTTAGCTTTGAACTCTTCTATGTTTTCATTATCCTGATACTCGTACTTGTATACCAAACAGTTGTAACTTCCCTTTTTTATGTCGGCTTCAAGATCATTCAGTGCATCTATTAAATAAATCCACTTCCCGATATTATATCCTAACTTGCCCATAAGAGCAAATTTATTTTCATCAAGAGCGTTGTAACTGGTGAATATTATCCTCATCAAACTTGAGAAAGGATCGGCTGCTCTGTCTATGGATGAGCACTTTGATTTTTCCAATTGTGACAGCTCGTCCAAATGCTTTTGAATAGTATCCGACAGCTCGGGATTTTTCTTTTTAGCCTTTTTGTAAGCTCTGAACATCATTAATGAGCCTGTCTGAGCAAGAACATTTCTGTCGTCAAGCCAGTTGTCCTTCAGTTTGTGATATGCAAGCAAAACATTAACTAAGGCTGCATAGTCCACGCAGCCGTTGTTTGTTACAGATAAAGTCTTTTTGTGAGGGTGAGCAACACAAGGTTTCCTTATTGTTTTAACATTCTTATTCGATTTACACACTGCATCCAGAATCATGGCTAGCATGCCGGTTTCATTAGTCAGACCCAATCTGGGAATCTGGCCAAAGTGCGTTCCAATGCTCCTGCATACACCACAATAGTACATTTTATAGCAGTCGTGTTCCCTAATCTTAAGCTCAGGTCTGTATGGTGTAACGTATCCAAATATGGCTATTTCCCCCTTAGCTTGTTCCTTTTTCCCTGGTCATTATTCCAACAAACTGCCTTAAATACATAAATAGTGCAAAGTATGCAAAACCAAGCGCAACTACCATGAACACCCTGCCTACAAACAGCGTTGCTTTAAACATGACCAATACTATAGAAACGAAAAGAAGTACTGTAGTAGCTTTGCCATACCATTTGGCACTCTTGACAAGATGTTTTTTCTTGTATAATAGAAGACCTCCAAGGCCTATTAGTAGTTCCTTTACAAAAATAAGTATTGGCACAAGTATGTGAATCCTTCCCCTGTAGGAAAGAATGGTAATTGTTGAAAGCGACAACAATTTGTCCGCCAAAGGATCTACAACCTTGCCAAAGTTTGTTACAATGTCAAAACGTCGTGCTATATATCCGTCTGCAATATCCGTCAAGCTAGCAACCACATATATAATCAAGGCAGCTAAAAACTGTTCCTTGTACAAATACATGGCACACAAAGGAACAAGCATCAGCCTTATCAAAGTTAAAATATTTGGAATATTTAGCACAAAATCATCTCCTATAGTGACAGCATTTTACTTGTTGCTATCATGTTTTCATCAATATGCTTTCTCATTTTTAATGCTTCCTCTATATCATATGCAACATATTCATTACCTTTTAATGCAACAATCTTGTTAATTTCGTAATTTTTCAAAAGCTCAACGGCTTTAACACCCATCAGGCTTGCGGCAACCCTGTCCCTTACAGTTGGACTTCCCCCTCTTTGCAGATGTCCAAGTATGGTAGTTGTTGTGGATATGCCTGTTATCTGTCTAATTTGCTCAGCAATCTCCAATGTGCCTCCAACACCTTCTGCAATAATTACAATGTAGTGATGCTTTCCTCTGTTTCTACATCCAAGGATAGGCTTGATTATATCTTCATCTATGTTGAACTCCTTTTCAGGAAGTATGCATGCTTCAGCACCGTCTGCAATAGCGCAGTATAGCGCAATGTATCCTGCATCTCTTCCCATAACCTCTACCACGCTGCATCGTTCATGGGAAAAGGCGGTATCCTTAATCTTGTCTATTGAATCCTTCACAGTATTCAATGCAGTATCAAATCCAATTGTATAATCGGTGCAGTGTATGTCATTGTCGATTGTTGCGGGTATTCCAATCATAGGCAGACCTACTCTTGCAAGATCTCTTGCACCTCTGAAAGAACCGTCTCCTCCGATGACAATAAGGGCATCGAGTTTAAATACTTTTGCCATGCGATAGCCTCTTTCAACACCTTCCGGTGTATTGAAGGCCTTACTCCTTGATGTCTGCAGGAATGTCCCTCCACGACTCATAATATCGGAAACGGACCTTAAATTAAGTTCATGTATGTCTCCTTCCAAGAGTCCTTCAAATCCTTTTCTAATACCGTATACATGGAAACCATGATATATTCCTGCACGCACCACAGCTCTTATGGCAGCATTCATTCCTGGGGCATCTCCTCCTGATGTAAGTACTCCTATTCTTTTTATGTTTTCCATACTATTTTCCTCCATGCATGATACTTAATAAAGGGCAATACTAAATATGCAACATAAATAATATTATACAATAATATACGCTCGATTACAATATTTGTGTTTTCGTACTCTTTGTGGAATAATCAAGAACGAAGAATCTCTTCAAGATAACTCATAACTTTGCTGTCTGCGTTTATAAATCCTTTAAAAAGCAGTTTGCTTGTTTTTTCGTCATAAACGTTTACCTCAGTTTTTCCACTGAAGTATTTGACAAATGCTTGCAATCTATTTATATTCTTCGTATTTGTTCTGTAACTCAACGCTTTTGTTTTCTCACTCAGATATACATCTATTGGTGTAACTTGTTCAACAATTATATTGGGTTTTTCATCTTCTCTCAGGCTCAGTCTGCCATTTACAATAATTATGGATTCATTGTACAAAAACTGGCTGTATTTCTCCAAAATTTTTGGAAAAACCAACAGCTCTACATGACCATACATGTCCTCAATGGTACAAAAGGCCATTATGGTATTGTTTTTTGTAGTTTTTTTCTTAATATCCGTTACAATACCACCTATTGTCACTTTCATATTGTCTTTAACATTCTCAGGGAAACCTGATTCGAGGTTTGTATTGTCCTCGTTTGTCATCAGGTCTGATGTTTTTATGTTTCTAATAAGTGCGAGCCTTCCCTCATAATCAAACAAAGGATGACCGGATATGTATATTCCCATCATCTCCTTTTCCATACTGAGAAGAGTGTTCTTGTCAAACTCATTAATATCCGGATAATCCACTTCAATCATGTCGCTTTCTGCCAAATCATCTGTCAAATCAAACAGGGATAATTGACCTACAACCCTTTTCTTTTTAATATTGCTTGCCATATCCATGACTGATTCATAAACAGCAAGCAGTTTAGAGCGGTATACTCCCAAAGAATCGAAAGCTCCCGCTTTAATAAGGCTTTCCACACATCTTTTGTTAACCTCCGGACCAATGCGCATGACAAAATCTGCAAAGGAAGTAAATTTTCCATTACTCTCCCTTTCCCTGACGATTGACTCAACTGCATTCAATCCAACATTTTTTATTGCCATCAGTCCGAATTGAATAGAATCTCCTACTACAGTAAACTCTGCCCTGCTCTTGTTTATATCAGGTGGAATAACCTCAATATTCATAAGCCTTAACTCACCTATATACTGGGTGATTTTTTCAGGACTTCCCATGTAACTGTTAAGAAGACATGCCATGAATATAACTGGATAGTATGTCTTCAGCCATGCCGTCTGATATGCCACAACGGCATAGCATGCAGCATGAGCCTTGTTGAATGCATAGCTTGCAAAGTCCGTCATCTGGTCAAACACTTTGTTGGCAACTTCCTTGCTTACACCTCTTTGACATGCTCCGTCAACAAAATGTTCTCTTTCCTTTTCCATGACATCATGCTTTTTCTTTGCCATGGCACGACGAACCAGATCCGACTGCCCCATTGTATATCCAGCCATGTCCCTTACTATCTGCATTACCTGTTCCTGGTAAACCATACAGCCGTAGGTAACATCCAGAATATCTTCCAGTATGGGGTGATCGTATTTAATTTTAGCCGGATTCCTTTTGTTTGCAATATATGTTGGAATTTGATCCATGGGTCCGGGTCTGTAAAGTGAAATGCCCGCAATGACGTCTTCCAGTTTGTCCGGTTGTAACTCCATCATGAAACTGGTCATGCCGGGACTTTCAAGCTGGAAAATACCCGCAGTTTTTCCTTCACATATTGTTTTATAAACATTCGGGTCATCCATCTCCATATTATCAAAATCCACGTCTAAATCATGAATCTCTTTTATCAAATTGACCGAATCATCTATAACTGTAAGGGTTTTGAGACCCAGAAAGTCTACTTTCAATAGTCCCAGTTTCTCGAGCATATTCATGGAGAACTGTGTAACAGTATTGCTGTCCTGTGTAAGCTGAACAGGTACATAGTCCGTAACAGGTTCTTTTGTAAGAACAACACCTGCAGCATGAGTAGACACATTCCTTGGCATACCTTCAAGTTTCATGGAAGTGTCAAGCAAATCCTTTACTACAGGATCTTCTTCGTATCTTTTCCTCAACTCAGTAGACTTGTCCAATGCCTGCTTTATTGTCATTCCAGGAGCAAATGGAATCAGTTTTGCTATCGCATCCACCTCTGCATAGGGTATATCCAAAACCCTGCCTACATCCCTTACAGAGCCTCTTGCAGCCATAGTGCCAAATGTAATAATCTGTGCAACCCTGTCCTCGCCATATTTGGATATGACATAGTCAATGACTTCCTTACGCCTAGAGTCGCAAAAATCAATATCAAAGTCGGGCATACTGATCCTTTCAGGATTTAGGAACCTTTCAAATGCAAGGTTGTACTTGAGTGAATCAATATTTGTAATGCCAAGACAATATGCAACCAGACTCCCGGCACCGGATCCTCTTCCAGGACCAACGGTGATTCCATTGTCTTTTGCGTATTTGATAAAATCCCATACAATCAGATAATAATCGGAATAACCCATGTTTTTAATAACAGAAAGCTCATACTCAAGCCTCTGCCTGACTTCATCATTTATCCTGCCATAGCGTTTCAATGCACCTTCCATGCATAGTTTTTCCAGATATTCATCCGAAGTATAACCTTGAGGCTTTTCAAAATTCGGAAGAACAGGTCTGCCAAACTCAATTTCCACATTGCAGCGGTTTGCAATTTCCACAGTATTGGATAGTGCTTCCGGTATATTTTTGAAAAGGTTGTACATTTCCTCTGGAGATCTCAAATAGACCTTGTCTGAATTAAAGACAAGCCTGTCCCCATCACTCAATCTCTTGCCGGTTTGAATGCAGATAAGAATCTCCTGGGTTCTGGCATCCTCCTTATGTATGAAGTGTACGTCATTAGTGCATACCAGTGGAATACCGGTTTCCTGGGACATTTTTATGAGGCTCTGGTTTACAACAAGCTGCTCTTCCATATCATTACTCTGCAACTCCAAAAAGAAATTGCCTTTCCCAAAGATATCATTATACTCAAGAGCAAGACTCTTCGCCCTTTCGTACTCACCATTTAAAATCAACTGGGGAACACTTCCACCAATGCAGGCAGAAAGGCATATGAGTCCTTTGGAATGCTTTTTCAACAATTCCATGTCAACTCTTGGTTTGTAATAATAGCCTTCGGTAAAGGCAACAGATATGAGTTTTATGAGATTTTTGTAACCTTCGTTGTTTTCGGCAAGGAGAACCAAATGACCGTAATCAGAGTCATTCTTTCCTTCCTTGTCAAATCTTGATCTCCTTGCAGTATAAACCTCACATCCAATTATGGGTTTAACACCATGCTTTTTGCATTCTTCATAAAAATCTATGGTTCCGTACATTACACCGTGATCTGTAAGTGCAATTGTGTCCATGCCCAATTCCTTACATGCAGGTACCAAGTCCTTTATGCGGCATGCGCCATCCAGAAGACTGTACTCACTGTGCACATGTAAATGTACGAAACCATTTTTCATCTATTTATCACCCTCTGATTTATTCATATAATTTCTTTATGGTAGCCATAACGCTTTCTTTGATTTTTGCGGCTTTTTCTTTAGCCTCATCCATG
>DUPL01000067.1 GCA_012838385.1 Clostridiaceae bacterium | reverse complement strand
TGCTACTACATGAATACTGCGGATGATCCACAGTATCTTATCTGCAGAATAGTTCTTGATGGTGAAGATTTGCTAATCTACAACAAGGATGGAGAAACCATAAAGACTTTCATGAATGCTGTAAATGAAGAAATAAACTTCTCGGTTTTCAGCCACAGAACCAAGTCTCATACTAAAGAGCTTGTGCTAAAAGGCTATTAATCATAACCACATCACACACCCTGCAATTGCTACTGCGGCGATTGCAGGGATTTTTTATGCATAAAAATACATTTTCATTGATTTCATAAAAGATATTTAGTAATATGGATATAGCTTAGTCGACATACATAAATGGAGGTGCCAAATGGTAAAACGGTTATTATCTTGTGCTCTAATTGTTGTTTTTGTTTTTGTTTTCACATCCTGCAAGCAGGCTGAAACAAATGAAGGACCGACACCCGAGCAAACTGAATCCGTGACAAAGGGGCCAACACAAGGACCAACTCCAACTCCGTCACCAACAAAAGAACCTCTGTCAGAAGAGGAATTGGGCAAGCCAACAGATAAATCGGATATTATCTATGGAAACGATTTTTCCGATGATGATTTTGCAGGTGAAATCCTGGTGCAACAAGGCAACTTCAGTGTTAAGGACGGAAAATTGTACCTTAATTCGCCAGATGGAGGAGAAACCTGGGGAGGATGGGTTGCAATCACTCCTGATATTGACTGCTATCCATCGGATGCATACCAATGGGAGTTTCATATAGAGTTCCAGTCGGTTTATCCCCAGGAGACTGGTGATGCTGTCTGGATGGCAACCATTATTGGAGCAAGAGTATGCAATTACAACTCAGCCATAGCAGATACCGACGATGGTTTTTGGGTTGGTTTTACTGAAAGGAACAGTATTACTATTTATCCCAGTGGTAGTCAGACCAAGGGGTACTGGCCAGGTGGAGCGGCTACGGTAGAGATTCCGGAAGGTTTTGGAGAGATGAAAAAGGTTGTAATTGTTGATACTGGAAACAGCCTGTTCTACTATATGAATACCTCTGAAGAGGAAAATGTACTTATATTAAAGGCGGACATTACCGAAGACAAGATTATTGTGTTTGATGGAAGCGGAAAAAAAGTTTTTGAAGCGGAAAATTTTCTTGATATGCAGGAAGGAAACCACTTCAAGGTATTCAGCCATATAACTGGTACGGTTATTGACAGCCTGGAAATTAAAGCATATTAAAGAGGGGTTGAAATGAGAAAGGTAAGGAATATAATTGTTATTATCCTTGCTGTTGTTATGATTATGTCCGTGGCAGGATGCAAAAAATCAGATAAGGATAAGAAAGCGGAAGAAAAGAGGGAAGCAATGATAAAGCATCTGAATGAAAAGTACAGAGATTATGAGGAAGTATCTTATGGCCTTGATATTACCAAGAAGGTGGATATAGTATCCATATGCTATTCCACCTGGTTTACAAAAATATTAGGTCTTGGCTCAAGCGAACCGAATCCACCTAATATAACAGAAATATTGGAAGGCAAACAGGACTGGGGAGGTCTTACCCAGTTCCACTACTGGGCAAAACCGGCTCTTGGATACTACAGAAGTCATGATAAGGAAGTCATAAGGCAGCATATGACTTGGCTGGGTGAAGCTGGAGTGGACTTCATAATCGTAGATAACACGAATGCCAGTGTCGATTGGGTAAAATCAGGTGATTGGAAACTGTTCGTTTCCGTGCCCTGCAAGGCAATCCTGGAGGTTATGCAGGAGATGAGGGCGGAAGGAAAACAAATCCCTTATATGGTGTTCTGGAGCAGTGTCAGCGAGGAAAAAGGCTGGTCTGTTGCTGAGAAGACTTATGAGGAGTTTTATGCTGATGGAAAGTTCAAGGACTGCTTCGTATACTGGGAAGGCAAACCTTTTATGATTGTAACCAGCATGATAGACAATCCGCCTGAAGAATTAACTATCAGACGCATGTGGGGTCTTCGTCAGAGCCTTGAGGTATCTGAATGGAGTTTTCTGAATATTGAAAACATTCCTTCATACGATGAGGACGGTTTTGTAGAGCAGATAGCTGTTTGTGCCGCCGCCCAGGAAACCTACATGACGGAGCCTACCGCTCATGGGAGGAATCACGGAATATTCTTTTACGAGCACTGGAAGAGGGCATTTGAATATAGGCCAAAAGTTATCACCCTTACTTGGTGGAATGAATGGACAGCCCAAAGATTTGAGGATGAGCATGGCAATCCAAGATTTGTAGACAACTACAACCAGGAGTTCAGTCGTGACATAGAGCCTATGGAAGGCGGACACGGTGATCAGTATTATCAATGGATGAAACAGTACATAAAGGCCTATAGAGATTTGGAAGAATGTCCAAGGCTGGTTGAAGAAGGTTACTAATGTGAAGGCTTCCTTTGGGAGGCCTTTTTCTTTATGATTATTATTGCTAAAACAAAAAATACTCCTGTAACAAGCCCTAAAAAATCAAGCACCACATCGGAAACCATTCCGGCCCTGCCATCTACATGCAGCTGAATATACTCATCAAAAACTGCAACCAAAAGACCGATAAAAAGAGGAATGGTAATGTTTTTGTGTACAACAAGGTCAAAAGCAACCAGTAATAGAGTCAAAAAGATCCCCAGAAGCATAAACTCAATAAAGTGGGCAGCCTTTCTTACAAAATGCTCCGTAATCTCAAAAGTAAGTCCCAAATTATTTATAATTGAATTTACGAGTTCCCTTACACCTTTGCTTTTTGACGAGGATGTATTTGCATTCATAAGGGAATTGGAGAATATAAACAGAATGCTTAAAATGCTAAGTGATAAAGTGGTTATGCGAAATGCTTTTTTATTCAAACTCTCACTCCTTCTATCATATTTTACATTAATTATTCAGCTTCTACAAGATTAGTTAAGAAAAATATTACAATATGGCCTTTGACTTGATTGGAACGCTTTGGTACTATTTGCGGCATGTGAATAATCACCATGAATTAATTGTACAAACATGTGCAAAATATGCTTGAGATTTTTATATAACAGGAGTAGGGAATGACAAAAAAAGCACACATTACATTGGCTTCACATATAGCGGACAGAATTGGACTGAAAGGAAACAAGTATAGAAAATTCATATTCTACAGTGGAAATATATGGCCTGACGTATCAATTATGTTTCTCATAAAAAGGCATTATATTACCAACACTTTCAGACATTTGGAGAGACTTATAAACTGGCTTAACAATAGAAAGGAAATGTTATCAAAAGAAGAACTTTTGAAGGGCAGGTACCTTTTGCATCTAGGCAAGGTAAACCACTTCATAGCAGACTATTTTACCCTGCCCCACAACATAACCTTTGAAGGGGTTAAGGCTCACCTTATTTATGAAAGACTGCTTCTTCAGTCCCTTTCAGAGATAACCGAGAACGGAAAGGTTGAAGAGGTTGGCTCCATTGAGGCAAAAAACTGTGAAACAATTGACACATACGGAGCAAAGGATTATTATTCGCTGCCTGACGAAGCTGCAGCCACATACTATTCAAGAGATGACTACCATAGGATAGGTGAACTTATACGCAAAGTAAAGAAGGACAACAACACCTTGTCCATTCTTAAGTTCATTATTGCGTCTCACTATGAATACCTTATGAAAGTAAAAGAGGCAATCCTGTTGGATTGCCCCAGTAATAAGAAAGCTAAAACATTGGTTGATCTCGATTCCAGGTATATTGTCAGTGTATGTACTGAAGCAATACAGGGAATTGTATCAACGAATTAACCCCTCTATTTTCGTCTGAACATTCTCAAGTCCATTACCGTCAAACAGTTCTATCATGCCTTTGTCAACAGCAGATGCAATCTTTGGATTGATACCCAGTTTGTCAATGGTATCTATGTTGTATTCCTTTGCTATGTCTTCTATATGACTATCGCCAAAAATACTGTGTCTGCCACCGCAGTCAGGACATTCGAAGTAGGACATGTTTTCCACAATTCCCAGAATGGGTATGTTCATAAGGTTTGCCATTTTTGCGGCTTTTGCCACAATCATTGACACCAGTTCCTGTGGAGAGGTCACAATTACAATACCATCTACAGGTATTGACTGGAATACTGTAAGAGGCACATCTCCCGTTCCAGGGGGCATGTCTATGAACATGAAATCCACATCTTCCCATATTACATCCTTCCAGAACTGTCTTACCATTCCTGAAATTACAGGACCGCGCCATACAACCGGATCGGTGTCATTCTTCAAAAGAAGATTTGTGGACATTATCTGAATGCCTGTTTTGGTTCTGACTGGATTAAGTCCTGACTTGTCACCACTGGCTCTTTCCTTTATTCCGAAAGCCTTTGGTATGGAAGGTCCAGTTATATCGGCATCAAGTACTGCCACATTGTATCCTTTTCTATTAAAAAGTACTGACAGCATGGAGGTAACAAGGGATTTTCCAACTCCACCCTTTCCGCTTACAATTCCCACTACCTTGTTTATTCGGCTTAAACTATGTGGATTTTCCAGAAAGTCGGAAGGGCTTTTTCTATCAACACAATTTCTTGTACAATTCTTACAATCATTATTACATGAATTGCTCATTAACTTCCTCCTATGATTTTTATACATAAAAATATGGTTTTTAACGTACATCTTCTATTATACACCCTCTTTTATTGATGTCATAATTTATTTGACAAAAGTTTATTATTTCTATATACTGGCAAATGCAAATGATTTGCAAATTGGAGTGTTGATATGTATAAGAAAGTTATAATTGTATTTTTAATAGTGGTAGCAATAATCCTGACTGGATGTAATTTCGACAGGGAGAAGTCAGAGAAACTTACGGTTGCGGTGACAATTATGCCGCAGCAGGAGTTTGTACGGGCTGTATGCGGCGACAAGGTTGATGTGGTGGTGTTGGTGCCACCAGGAAGCAGTCCTGAAACTTACGAACCCACATCAAAAGAAATTGCAGCGTTTCACAAATCTTCAATATACTTTGCGATAGGCATGCCCATAGAGGGCATAAACATACTGCCTGTGGCAGAAAACATGAAGGTTGTCAAACTGCATGAAGAGGCTGCCAAGGTTTATGAAGAATTGTACTTTGAGGGTGAGGAAAGAGATCATCATGTCTGGCTTTCTCCAAAACGAGTTAAGGTTATGGTGGAGGCCATTGCCCGGGAAATGTCGGAAATTGATCCTGAAAATGCGGAAATATATATGACAAACAGCGAAAAGTATTTAAAGGAACTTGAAGAGGTTGATGAAAAGATAAAAGAAACCTTGAAGGATCTTACAAACAGAAAAATCATGGTTTTTCATCCCGCATTTGGTTATTTTGCCTCTGACTATGAACTTGAGATGTATTCTTTGGAGGAAGAAGGCAAGGAAGCAACTGCCAAGCGCCTTGAAGAGCTGATAGACTTGGCCAGGAGGGAGAACATAAAAGCTATTTTCTATCAGTCTGAGGTGGATGCAAGCCAGTCAAAGGCATTTGCAGAAGAAATCGGTGGAAAGGCAATAATGCTTGAACCCCTTGCAAAAGACTATATCAAAAATCTTGAAAAAATGGCAAGACTGATTGCGGAGGCAGACAATGGCTAAACCATTAATAGAGGTAAAGGACCTTACAGTATATTACGGAAACACAAGAGCATTATCAAACGTAAATCTTGAAGTTGAAGAGGGAGAATATCTTGGTATCATTGGTCCTAATGGAGGGGGCAAAACCACCCTCCTTAAATGCATTGCAGGGCTTACAAAATACAAGACAGGAACAATAAGCATAAAGGATAAAAACATAAGAATAGGATACGTTCCCCAGTTTTCCAACCTTGACAAGGGGTTTCCCATAACCCTTGTGGAAGTGGTTCTGTCTGGAATGATAAATCCAAAGCTGAAGCCCTTTTACAGGTATGCGCAAAAAGAGAAAGACAGGGCTTATGAACTTCTGGAAAAGGTGGGTATAAAGAGTCTTGCGAAAAGGCAGATTAGCGAGCTGTCTGGTGGAGAGTTTCAAAAAATGCTAATAGCAAGGGCCCTTGCACAAGAACCAAAACTATTACTTCTTGACGAGCCTACAGCCAGCGTGGATGCAAAATCAAGAAGCCAGATATATAAGCTGTTGGGGAGACTCAACGAAGAGATGACAATTATACTGGTGACCCATGACCTTTTGGCAATATCATCTGAAGTAAGGAGCCTTGCATGTCTTAACAATACCCTTGTCTACCATGGAGGGCCTGAGATGAACGAAACCATTCTTACTCAGATGTATGGTTGTCCAGTGGATTTGATAGCTCATGGCATACCGCACAGGGTTTTGAGGCATCACCACAATGGAGTGCATGAAGGGGGCGAAGAAGAATGCTAAACTCAATATTAAACTACCAATATATGCAGAACGCAGTTATTGCAAGCATTCTCGCAGGCATAGTATGCGGTATAATGGGAGTTATAATAATTGAAAAGAAACTTGTCATGATGAGCGGAGGAATTGCACACACTGCGTATGGTGGTGTAGGCCTTGGCTACATGTTAGGGATTGAACCTGTGTTTGGAGCAATATTGTTTTCAACAGTTGCCTCTTTGAGTGTTGGATATATCAAGCGAAAAGGTACGGCGAAGTCAGACGTAATAATTGGCATGTTCTGGTCCCTTGGAATGGCTTTGGGCATTTTATTCATAACATTAACGCCGGGATATCCTCCCAATATCTCAACGTATTTGTTTGGAAACATATTGAGTATTCCAAGGTTCTATATAAAAATCATGGGAGTTCTAACTTTATTGATTCTGCTTGTTACGGTTATTTTCTTCAATCATTGGAAGGTGTATCTTTTTGATGATGAGTTTGCATATATTGTTGGGATAAAGACTGCACTTCTTGAGTATGTTCTCATGGTGATGATAGCACTGACCATTGTGGTACTAATAAGGGTGGTTGGAATTATACTCGTACTTGCGCTTTTGACGGCTCCCAGCGCAACTGCAGCCTTGCTAACAAACAATCTCAAGAATAGAATGATTTGGTCTTCTGTTTTGGTTATTCTTTTCTGCATGACAGGGCTTTGGATTTCGTATAATATCAACCTGGCTCCAGGTAGTGTGATAGTAATAATGAGTGTTGGACTGTATTTCATAATATACGCAGTAAAATATATATTAAAATCAGGAAGTGTTGAAAGATGGAGTTTGAAAAGGAGTTAAGGAAAAACGGACTTAAGAACACGCCTCATAGAACAAGGATTATGGAAGTTTTGGAAAGTTATGAAGTTCCAGTATCGGCACAGGATATATATGAAAGGCTAAAGGAGGACAAGGTAAGAATAAGTTTATCCACAGTCTACAGAACTCTGGACAAGCTTGTGGCACTTGACTTTGTTAGAAAACTAAGTTTTACCGGAGAGGATTCTGCCTTGTTTGAATCCATAAGGAAAGGGCACAGACACTATCTTGTATGTTTGAGGTGTAGAAAGAAAACGGTCATTGACAAGTGTCCGATAAAGGAGTATCAGGAAACTCTGGAAAGAGAGACTGATTTTTCAATAGAAGGACATAAGCTTGCCATTTACGGTTATTGTCCTGCATGTAAATGACAATTTAAAATCAGACAAACTTTATTTCATCTTGGATAAAAAGCCATATTGATTTGGTATTTCTTTTTATATATGATTTATTTATCAAGAATCAGGGTGATAGTTGTGAAAAGAATTGCATGCATTGTTATGGCCGTGGTTATTCTTATGAGCGCTGTTGGGTGCAACAGTACAGAAAAAGAGGAAAATCCCCACCAGCCCAAAAATTACTCCAAAGAGAAGGATTTAAAAATACTTGCTGTTGGAAACAGTTTTTTCTCAACCAGCGAGGTTATCGAAACTTTCAAGAAAATTCTAATAGAGAATGGAAAAACAGATATAGAGGTCGATGCCATATTTACGACCAGTGTAAAGAGCCTCTATTCCAATACATATGTTGATGGTTCTGGCACTCTGCCCGAGCATATAAAATTGAGGGAAGGGTATTACGATATTCTTGTTCTATCAACAATATATACGGATGATGATGTTTCTATAATATCCGATCTTCTTGAGAGGTTTAAAGAGATCGATACTGATATAATTCTTTTTCCTGCTGACAATGAATATGTAAATGGTGTAAGAAACGCAGTGGGCTATTACATGCTCAACTGTGCCAATTGGCAGGGTTATTTAAACAGGTTAAGGTTCCGATACAACTTCACAAGTGAGCTTTTGAGCATAAATGACAGATATATGCATACAACACCTGTGGGAGGACTGGCTGGTGCATGCCTTCTTTATGCAAGAATGTTTGATGAAGCACCAAATGCTGAAAGTTTAAAAACTCAGTTTATTACCAACTATTATGATTTGTTTCCAGGTGAAACGGACATGGAAAAAGAAGAGTCTTTTAAAATAATTGTAAATGAAACGCTAAACTACTTGAAAGATCATGACGAAATCTATGAATAGACATTGTTTGCCATTGATGCTTTTCTTTCTTCAACAGCAGATTTTCGATACATAAGAGGCGATTTTCCTGTGTGTTCCTTAAAGACCCTGGAGAAGTGGGAAACGGTTTTGAAACCACACCTGAAGGCTATTTCCTTTAAAGGAATATCGGTAAAAGACAGATGCTTCTTTGCTATGAGGATTCTGTAGTACCATAGGTATTTCATAGGCGTCATATTGAGTTCCTCGCCAAAGAGCTTTCCCAGAGTTGTATGGTTCGATTCGCTGGCTTTTATGATGTCACTTAAGGAGATGTCTTCACCATAGTGGTTTTCTATGAAGGTCAATGCTTTTTTTACGAATTCATGGTACTCAGGCTCGCTGGATTCCAAATTTCTAATTACATCATACAACCTTTCAATTACAATGATTACCTCCATGAAGTAGGATCTGGCACGGCAGGACCAGAGAATGTCTCTTTGCATCTCTAAATTTTCTTTGATTCTTAGGTAGCATTCATTGATTCTTTCAAGATATTCAATATGCAAGGGAATTACATATGTATCGCTCATGAAGGGTTCCAGGAGAAACAAGTCATGGTTGAAAGCAAAATCAAAGTATCCCTGGCTTCTAATGAAATCCAGCCTCATGTTTATGTTAATGAACTGAGGATGGAAGTAAATACTTCTTGCTTTTATGTTTTTCCTTTTTAATACATAAGGATTTGCAGTTTCATCAAAGCATAGAAAGCAAGGTCCCTTTGCATCATATATTTTGTCCTTAATTTCAAAAGTCAGGGAACCTTCCTCCAGTATGACCAGCAAAAAGCTTTTGTCTTTTATATTTATCCTTTCCAAACTGTCGCTGCACACACATTTAACAGGCACTATTTTACCTGCACTGAATTCTCTGCCAATTGTATAAAGCTGCAACAAAGTCACCTCGAAAAATATTGAAATACATTGGATAATTGTTCTATTTATGAGTATAGCATGACTTGCAGATACTTTGCAACGCACAATTTTGTTCAATGTATGGAATTTTTTCATAACAGACAACTAATATTTAATTTTAGACAATTTTATATGTTGATTTAGGGTATTGTTTATCATAAGCTATTTATGCACTTAAATTTTGCCAAAATGGTAACTGTCGGTTATGCTGCATCATAAATTTAACACTCTTCCCCTTATGAGAGTGGTGCAGCGTAAAAAGCAGTTACCTTTTTTCATATGAACAAAAAAAGAGGCGGAAACATATAATAGATATGATAGTTGTCTTTTGGAGGAAGCATAGTGAACGGCTTTTCAACAAATACTGGGATAATTACAACCGTAAAAGGAGATGTTACGGGAGACGGTATTTTGGATACTATATCTTTGGTTGGAGTATTTACGCAGGACAGCATATATCTAAGGAACATAACCTTGTCTGTGCAGGATGGAATGACAGGAGCCATTAGAAATGTACCTCTTAGGGTTGATTCAGGATTTGGTCCGACTATAACATTATTTGATTTTATGGGAAATGGAGTGCCTGATATCCTTATAAGTATCGCATCAGGCGGTTCCGGAGGCATCATATTCTATTACGTATATTCCTTCATGAACTTCATGCCCAGACTCATGTTTGACTTTGAGGAATATGACGAGAAATACAAGTATACTGTCATATACCTGGATTATTATAAAGTTGAGGTAACCAGTCTGTATAATAACGAGAGGTACTTAATTGACATATCAAACAGAGGAATTGACTATTTGAGCGAGATCTATGATGAGGCGGGTAGATTAAAAGAACCCATAGAAGGCTTTGTAGATCCATTGAGCGGTTTGTTTCCTATTGATTTTGAATCGGATGGAAAGTATGAGCTGTTTGGTTTTCAAGGGATATCAGGAAGGTATCATGCCGACAGGCTTGGATATATAAACAATACTCTTTCATGGAGGAACGGCGAATTCAAACTAACCAGACAGCAGGTTGCTATATTCGGAACATAAATTACTATCGTTTAAGCAATTCCACCTGTTCGATTCCCTGACTTGTCAACAAGTGTGTGATATAATGTACGTGAAACAAAATGGTCCGAGTAAAACAAGCAACAAGGGTGTGTATTATGTACGATGTATCTGGAGATTTTGGACAAGTCAGAATAATTAGAAACATGATTCCCCATGCAAACAAAGGAGTTCTTGATTACTATCTTTCAGTGGGATGGCACAACTGCAACAGTCTTTATCGCATCAACAAGCCACAAGGAAATTCGGGCATACTGATGATGTTTACCGTGGGTGGGGAAGGTGTCTTGATATTTAATAAAAACAGGTATGTTTTAAAACACCACATGGCGTGTATTGTTCCTGCCGGCCAGCCATGCGAATATTTTACCCCAGGTAATAAAATGTGGGAGTTTTACTGGATACATATAGTTGGTGCAAACAATCTTGGGTTAATCAATTACATGATTGAAAATAAAGGTTATGTGTTCACCATAAATAATACTGAAACAATAACTGCTAGAATAGAGCAATTGCTGACGGGTTATTCAAACGACCTGGATTCATCAAGGGCAATATCACAGTTAATATACGATCTTTTGGAAAATACCAATCTTAATACATCAGCAAGCAAAGAGCAGGGAACGGTGGACCGGGTAATAAAATTCATTAGAGACAACTACAAAAAAGACATAACAATAAAAGACATGGCCAGGGTGGTGCATGTTTCTCCAGATCATTTAATAAGGGTTTTCAAAAAGGAGACAGGTTTTACACCATACAACTATTTAAAGAACTACAGGCTTCTTAAAGCATGCGACTTACTATCTTTCACCAATATGTCAGTTAAACAGATAAGCATGGAGATAGGCTACAAGTCTGAAAGCAGCTTTATATCACAGTTCAAATCTTTTAAAGGCGCTGCGCCTGGTGAATACCGAACAAAAACACCTTTTGATAACTGAAAATCGACATTAAGTTTCTGTAAATCGATTTGTTAAATCAAAACTATTGATATTGAATACTTGGATTCAATATGATTCTAAAAAAAGCAGGAGGAATTCATATGAGAAAAAGAGTATTCGTTTTTGTTGCTTTCTTCATAGTAACTAGTTTTCTGCTTTCATTTGCAGAACAGACTACTTTAAAAATGGAAGCGGAAGATACAGAAGGCAAATACGTTGTTGTTGAGGCACAGGAAGCTAGTGCGGGCAAATACATTGGAATCGACCATACCTTGGACGAAAACAATGAAAACAACTATTATTTAATCTTCAAAGACATGCCTGCCACAACAGCTATAAAAATGGTTTATGGGACAGGTTCAGTTGTTGGTGGTGAAGTGAAAATTTACATTTTGGAAGGCGAACAGGAGAAAGAGGTTGGAGCTCTTGCGTTTGAATCCACAGGTGGATGGGATCCTTTTGGCGAAAGCATGCTTGTTTCAGTGGCAGAAGACTTAACTATTGAGGAAGGGTCAACAATTGTTATGAAAGCCACCATGAGTGTAAACATTGACTATTTTGAATTTGTTGTTGCTGAAAGTACCAATCCCAAAACCAGTGACACATTAGAAATGATTGCTGCTTCTGTCATGGTTGTTTCATGCCTGGTTGTTTTTAGAAAAAAGCATCCTTTGGCTTGTATAGCGAGGTGAATTGAATGCGAATAAAGCTGATTTTTACTGTACTAATCGTATGCGTGTTATTATGTTTGTCGCTAATCATTGGTTTTGCGGAAGATAAAGCAGAAATTGTCAAACTTGAAGCAGAAAATGCAACCGGCCAATATGTCACAGTAGATGATGCAGGTGCAAGTGGTGGAAGATTTATTGGAGTTGACCATACATTAGATAATGAAAACAATATCCAATACTATCTGGTTTATGAAAACGCACCAAAATGTACCGAGATAAAAATGATTTATGCGACACCTGGTATGGGGGATGTTGTAGTTTATGTGGAAGAGAACGGTCGAAACATAGCAGTTGGTTCAATATATTTTCCGCCTTCCGGTGATTGGTATCCATATGGTGGAGATGAACTTGAAGCATCTGCTGTAGGCTTTTACATACCAGAGGGTTCCAAAGTTACCATGATTGCTACTGGAAGTGTAAATATTGACTATTTCGAGTTCATATACAATGAAGAGGATGTGCCAAAACCTGAGGATGGCAAGCAGGATGAGGACGTTAAGAACTTGAATAATGTATTTCTTAGCGATCTGAAATGGGTAAACTCTTCATGCCATAATCAGGAGAGCACTTTCAGCGTGCATACGGACAGAAATTATCTTTTTGAGCCATTACAGGTAGCTGGAACTGTTTATGACAAAGGTTTGGGCATGACAAGCGGGCATTATGAAGGGGCGGTTTTTGTTGAAATAGACATAGAAGGGCTGGGCTTTACAACATTTGCTTCCTATGTAGGTCTTGATGACAAAACCGTGCCAAATCTGATAGAATCAAATGCCCAATTCATAGTGGAGGTTGATGGAGAAGAAAAAGCTCGGAGCGGTATTTTAAAGATGGGAGATGATCCGGAACTTTTGGTGGTGGATATAACTGGGGCAAAAAGGCTAAAGTTGTATACATCTCCAGCTGGTGATGGTATTGGTATAGATTGCTGCGTATGGGGCAATGCGGCATTGGGCAGAAGTACCAATGTGGATGAGATATTTGCAACTCCAACGCCCGCACCTACCCCTGAACCAACTCCTACAGCAGTTCCTACTGACACTCCTGAAAAGACCGGTTCTTCGAAAAATGAAGACGAGCAAGACAACACCAAAATTTATATTATAATAGTTGCTGCTGCTTTGGTGGTTGCTGCAATAATTGTTGTAATTTCCATTAAAAAGAAAGCAAAGGACAAGGGAATATGAGAAGGATATTAGTAGTTTTATGTGTGATGTTGTTAATAACATTGGTATCCTGTGATGGGAGAAGGGAAGAACATATTATGGAAAAAGCGAATTTACTGCCCGTGCCAAGGGAGTTTAAGTACAATAATAAGGATCGTACCGGATACAGCTATGAGGCTGAAATATCTTGCAATGTTGAGGAATGGGAAAGCTCGATAAATGCTTTCTATCAGTATGTGGAAAGAAGTTGTGGCTTGAAGCTGAAGAACGGTAATAAGGGAATACGCATTCTTAGAGAAAAAGAGTTGGATGAGGACGCATACCGTATTGAGTGCAACAACACGGTGAATATATATGCATCCTCGAAGGAGGGACTGAATTATGCATTATCCACTGTCCTTCAGCTAATTCAGACAAAGGATGACAAAATATTGTTTCCAGATATAACTGTTTATGACAAGCCAGACAGCTCCTATCGGGCACTTCTGGTAGACCTTGCAAGACAGTGGCATCCTTATGAGTATTTGTATAAATATGTGGACCTTTGTTATTTGTATAAAATAAACAGACTGCAATTCCACTTTACCGATGATCAAAGCTATACTTTGCCAAGCGACACATACCCGTTCCTCCCAACTGAAAACAGACATTATACAAAAGAGCAGATAAGGGATTTGGTAGAGTATGCAAACGACCGAGGTGTAGTACTAGTGCCGGAGGTGGAGGTTCCGGGTCATTGTGCACAGTTCAACATGAAGTACCCGGAGATTTTTGGAAACAATGGCATTATATGCGCCGAAGAAAAGACATTTCAGGCTCTGGAGAAGCTTTTTGGTGAAGTATGTGAGATGTTTCCATACTCTCCATACATACACATGGGTGGGGATGAGGCCGCTATAACAAACTGGAGAAACTGTCCGGGTTGCAGGCAGTACATGAATGACAGGGGCTTGAAATTCATTGATGACCTGTATACTGATTTTGTGGCTCGCGTTACAGATATCATATTCAAACATGGGAGAACACCAGTTGTTTGGGAGGGTTTTTCCAAGAAAGGTAATGACAAAATTTCAAAGGATGTAATAGTTATTGCATGGGAGTCGTATTACCAAAATCCCAAAGACCTGGTGGAAGCAGGTTTCACCGTTGTCAATGCGTCCTGGAAGCCATTGTACATAGTTGCACCGAGCACATCATGGCTGCCTGAAGAGATACTTGCCTGGAGCAAGTACAAGTGGCAACACTGGTGGGAAAAGTCAATGGCCTATCCTGATGGAATTGACGTGGGCAAAGTGGACAATGTAATTGGTGGAATGGTTTGCGCCTGGGGAGATGTTCTTGCCGGCTACGATAGTGGAGACAAGGCGGCGAAGGAAGAGTTTGAATTTATTCGAGCCCGTATTCCTGCCCTGGCAGTAAAGACGTGGGATGAGGACAGCGACATGGATTCAAAAGACTTTTATGAGTCATATGAGAAGCTTGATGCTCTATTGGAAAGGATATTGGTAAATGCGAATAACTGAGAGCATAAATAAAAGGACCAATGATATTGATAAATGTGAAACCATTGAAATGGTCCGTATGATAAATGACGAAGACAAGAGCGTTGCCTTTGCGGTTGAAAAAGAACTCCAGAACATAGCTTTGGCAATTGACAAGGCAGCGCTCAGCCTGCAAAATGGCGGACGCATGTTTTACGTTGGTACGGGCACCAGTGGCAGAATAGGAGTGTTGGACGCAAGTGAATGCCCCCCTACCTATGGTGTTTCTGAAGAAATGGTGAAGGCAATACTGGCAGGTGGTATCGAGGGTATTACCAATGCGGCCAACGGCGATGAAGACAGCCATGAAGCAGGGATGAAGGACTTGCAAAAAGAGGGTGTAAACAAAAAAGACGTAGTAGTTGGAATTACTGCAAGCGGAAGAACTCCTTATGTAATTGGAGCGATAAATCATGCAAAAAGCATGGGCGCATTGACCATAGGAATATGCAACAATCCGGATACTGAGCTGTCAAGGATTGCTGATATTACAATTGCTGCAATAACAGGTCCTGAAGTTATCCAAGGTTCTACAAGAATGAAAGCAGGGACTGCTCAGAAGATGATTCTTAACATGATATCTACAGGGGTCATGGTAAAACTGGGAAGGACTTGTGGGAATATAATGATTGATCTGGATGCAAACAACGAAAAGCTTTATGGTCGGGCTGAAAATATTGTTTGCAATCTGACTGGTACAAATAAGGATACAGCAAGAAAAGCGCTATCTGCTTGTGAATACAACATAAGAGAAGCAGTAAAACTAATTGAAAATGGGGATGTTAAATGAAATGTGTTATTGGGATTGAGGGTGGAGGCACAAAGTCCGTCATGAGACTTTCAGACATGCATGGCAATACGATAGCTGATTCTCATGGGGATTGCCTTAATATATATATTATTGGCAGGGAAAGCGTCTTCAATAATCTTAAGGATTTATACAATAAAATAGTAAGCAAAGTTGATTTTAAACCTGACATTGTTCGTGTGTGCATAGGAACAGCTGGGTTGGTGGGAGAGGATGCAAGTAAATTTTATGTTTCTTCTCTTCAGAATATATGCAACTGCAACGATGTAATAGCCCTCACTGATGCACATATATCTCTCTATGGGTATTTGGGGGATATGCCGGGTATATCTATAATTTCAGGAACTGGCTCTATTTGCATTGGAAAAAACAGTGAAGGCAAAATTGTAACATGCGGTGGCTGGGGACATATATTCTCCGATGAAGGCTCAGCGTTCGATATTGCTATTAATGCATTAAGATATATTTACGGTTATGTTGACAATAGGAATGGCAGCGCACTAATATATTCGGAGTTTTTAAAGGCTACCAGCTCAAAGGATTATAATGATTTGCTTACGTTTGTGTATGATGAAAATACCAACAAGACTGTATTGGCCTCATTGGCTGAAGTGGTAAACGACTGTGCTGAAAAAGGCGACAAAATTGCATTACGCATACTTTATGATGCTGCAGGCAAGCTGTATGATATGTGTTATGATGCCGCTAAAAATCTTAATTTTAATGACGATTATGAATTTGGCGTGGTCGCAAGCGGGTCGGTTTTAAAAAAATCCATGATAGTAAGGAATGAATTAATAAAGAGGATGCAGGAGAATTTTAAACAGTGCAAGATAGTGAAGAATGAATGTGATGCTGTTTCGGGTGCCGTCTATCTTGCATTAATGAAATGAAAAAACCCACAAGGAGTTTGCCTTGTGGGGCTTTTTCTTAGAAGCTGTAAGTTCCGCTTGACAGTACATGTTTTACATATGTCAGATCTTTGTTTGGTACATAAACTGTAGCTGTGGTATTGGCCGGTATTTTTACCTTGAAGTATTCTCCTACAGAGTAGTCAACTTCAATCCTTCCGTAAACCGTATCAATAGAACCCTTTGCTTTTTTAATAATATCAATCGTCATTGGCTTTACATCAAAGGTCTTGTATGCAATACCTGTATTCTTAATACCAAGCACATCATTATACAGCCAGTAACCGAAAGCACCCTTGAAGTGGTGATTGTAGGACTGGTTGTTGCTGACTCCCCAGTTTTCGTACAAGGTTGTGGCACCGTGCTTAATCTGCTCCCCAAAGGAAGGATAATCGTCCTTTTCAAAGAACTCTTTTATAACCTCATTGTATCCGTATTTGGTTAATACATTGAAGATGTATCTAAGCCCCAAATGTCCACAGGTCAGATGTCCGTCATGTTTCTTTATGTCATCTACAATCCACTTGCACATTTTCACATCTTCACCTTCGTCATACAAACCCAGCTCTATGCAAAAACTGTTTAGTGTTTGTGTACCGTATGTATGGTTTTCAAAATCATAGAAGGTTTCAATAAACTTCTTCTTAATTCTTTCAGCCAGTTTTTCATACTCGACAACATCTTCTTTTTTCTCGAGTACCTTCAAGGTTTCAGCAATAATTACAGTTGCCATATAGAAGAAGGCTGTTGATGTTTGCTTGAAATGCTCTTTTGAGTTGTAACCATAAGGAGCCGCCCAGTCGGCAAGAGGATACTTATGGTCGTTGTGTATAAGGTCTGTGGTGTTTTCGTGTATGTACTTGTGGTATGCAATCATCTGCTCAATGTTTCTTTCCAATATGCCCTTATCACCATAAGTAAGGTATGTATACCATGGGATATTAATCATTGCACAACCCCAGGCAGGAACCGTATCAAGGCATCCTCTCTTTCCGGGCATTACATTCTGCCATATGCCGTATACCTTCTTGGAATCCCTTGTATCCATCATGTATTTGTCCCAGAAGTGGAAAGAATCCCATATAATCATTGATGTATCAGCAATAACATTGGCATCTCCTGTCCAGCCGCATTTCTCTCTTGCAGGGCAGTCGGTGGGAATTCCGTACGCATTTGAGGTAAAAGCATTGTAAAGAAGTTGGTGCAGTGTGTTTAGAATAGGCATGTCACACTCGAAGTGGCCTGTCTGCCTCAAATCCGTGTTCATCTTGAGTCCGGTTATTGTTTCAACAGTCTGGCTGGCAAAATCACCGGTAAGTTCTACATACCTAAAGCCATGGTAGGTAAACTTTGGTGTATAAGTAAATTCTCCCTGTTTGCCAACTATGTATCTTATTGTCTGCACACCCCTTATATGAAACACACCGGAGCTGGTTACATCAATCATTCCGGTTTCATCAAGACTTTCTGCAAACCTCATAACTATTTCGTTGCCTGGAAAACCTATTGTTTTAAGCCTGACAAGACCTGCAAAGTTCTCACCCAAGTCAAAGACTGTAACACCTCTTTGAGGATGAGTTATAGATACAGGCTTAATTTCCTTGACCACCCTAATTGGCGGCATCAACTGTGATATTAGTTTGCCTTTCGGTCTGGTGTCTTCAACAACTTCAAACCATTTTGAATCATCAAAGCCAGGCTCGTCCCAGCCTTCCTGCTCAAGCCTTGCATCATACGTTTCGCCCGTATAAACGTTGTTTCTTGAGATTGGGGAGTAGTCAACTTTCCAAGTCCAATCAGTAACAACTTCACTTGTGGTACCATCTTCGTATTCTATGTTCACTTGCATTATTGCGCATGGTTTTCCATAAATGCCGGCACCATTCATAAGCTGGGACTGGTGGTACCAGCCATCCCCTACAATTATACCAAAGCAGTTATTTTTCTTAAGTTTATCGGTTATGTCATAGGTAGCGTAGAATACCGTTTCGTCGTATTCGGTCTGGGCAGTATCAAGCATATGGTCTCCTACTTTTTCGCCGTTTAGTCTAAGTTCATAATATCCAAGACCAACAACAAAAGCTTTAGCCCTTCTTATCTTCTTGTCTTCCAATTCAACTTCTTTTCTTAGTTGGAATGCCCAGCTTGAAATATATTTGTCTCCCATGCCAATCCAGTTTCCGTGCCAGTCGGACTGGGATAGAAGAGCACTTTCAAACCTTGTCTCCCCTTTATACTCATTACCTTTTGTGTCCCATACTGTCACTTCCACACGGTATTCAGAATTGCTTTTCAATTTATTGCCTTCGTACTCAACACAAACGGAATTGTCGCTCAAAGTTTTACCACTGTCCCAAACCGTTTCATCACCGGAATAAACTTTTACCTGGTACGCTTTCTGATAAAAGTCCTCTGCATCCAATGTCCAGCCAAAGACAGGATTCACATCAATATTGATAGGTTCCTTCAACTTGTTTACAAACAGTTCCATCAAATTTCCTCCTTAATAATCAAGCTTAACTTATTATACTATTATTTTTAATATATACAACCTCAAACGGGCACTCTTTCAAAATCAGGATGCTCTCCCGACCATCCTGTTTGCGGAAGAGTTATTAGCCTGTCCATGTCGCTTTTATCTATCTCAAAGGTGAATACATCAAGATTGTTTTTCATTCTTTCAACAGATGATGCCTTGGGTATTGGCACTACTCCTCTTTGTATTGAATACCTTATGCAAATTTGTGCACTGGTTACCTTGTATTTGCTTGCCAGTTCAAGAATCAGAGGGTGATTTAAAACCCTTTCTCTTCCCAGTGGACTCCAGCCCTGTACCAGTATATTGTTTTCCTTACAGTAGGCAAGCGCATAATCCTGTGAATAACCAGGATGTACTTCCAGCTGGTTAGTCATTGGTTTAATTTCGCAGCTTTCAAGAATAACATCCAGATGATGAGGAAGGAAATTGCTAAGACCTATAGCCCTTGCCTTCTTTTCCTTGTATATTTCTTCAAAAGCCTGCCAGGTCTCCATGACGAGTTCCGCCCATCCTTCGTAATCATGAGTTGGTTTTGGCCAGTGGATAATGTACAAATCCACATAATCCATTTGAAGTCTTTCAAGGGAACTGTTAAAAGCCTTCTTTGCTTCATGGTATCCCAATTCATCGCGCCAAGCCTTTGTAGCAACAAAAAACTCTTGCCTGGGAATACCACTGTCTTTTATGGCATATCCAACGTGTTCCTCATTTTCATATTTGGAGGCAGTGTCAAAGTATCTGTAACCGCAATCAATGGCCAGCTTTATCGTAGTATAGTCTGTTTTGTATGTCCCAAACCCTATGCCGGGTATCATTACTCCGTTATTGAGCTCAATGTTATGCATATTAGCACCCATCCTTTCCTTTTGGGTGTATTATACACTAAATATTGCTTGAGGCAATGTTTTATGTTGGATTAAGTCAATAAAATATGTCTTAAATGTACATAGCGAGTTTGTTCATGTAGGATATAATTTAATATGCAAGCAAGTTGTTTCCATGGAAAATCAAAATTAAGTATGGTAAGATAATATGGAAATAACGAAAAAAGGATGATAGTATGAAGACCTCGAGATTTATTTGCATGGTGCTGGCTGTAGCCATGGTTTTGTCACTGAACATATTTCAATTTGAAAGTATTCATGCTGAAGACAAAATATATGCAACAACGTCTTCGCCTGCAATACCTGTCACGGTAGGAGAGGCCATTAATCTTGAAGATGTGATGGTTGAGTTTTCTTCCAATGTATACTTCAGAGCTTCGGATGTCAACATTACGGTTACGGATGACAGCAAGGATACATTAAAGATAGAGAATGGAAAACTAACCGCAAGTGAAGAAGGGCTACATATCATCATGGTTGAAAAAAACAATATTGTGAAAACAGTATATGTGGTTGCAAGGGCAAGTGCAGATGGCGATTTTGTGTTGTTCTTTGATGAATTTGAAGCAGAGCTGTTGGATGGGTACAGGCGTGTCGAGGGTTTTTCCAGCGACGTTTATGTTGAAAATGGCTTTCTATTCCTGAAGGGCAACACTCTTCGGTCACCAAGGCTTTTACTGCCTGAGTTTCTTGATGATTTTGGAGATTATGAGATTGAAGTGGTCGGCACTATTACCGATGCTGCAGAACAAACCAGATGGTCCTCCATCATGTATCGTAGCCAGAATAATAATGCGCAGTATCTGCAAATGTGTATAAGAAAGGGAGCAACTGCCAACAATGGTATTGAAATAGCTGAGAACACTGGCGGATGGACTGTTCATAAAACTGCGTCATATAAAGAAGCGATATCTTCCGACAAGATGTACACCTTCAAGGTTCATGCAGAAGGTCCTGAAATAAACTACTATATTAACAGCGAAAAAGTGCTTTCTGGAAAACTGGAGGGATATATCAAGGGCGGTATTGGTTTGCAGGCCAACAACTCGACCTTTAAAATAGACAGTTTAAAGGTTAAGTATGTTGCAGGCAAACCTGGCAAGGCTGGATACACGTTCTTTGAGATTGTGCAGCCTGATATGGGGATTATAGGGGGTATGGGATTGTCCGAGTTTGTAGAGAATCAGGATGATCTGACAAGGATAGCCGAGCTTGGTATGAAGCCTGCAAATGTAATTTTTTATATAGACAAGGAACTTAATGTAACTGACAACACTTACTCAAATCCATACATGGGTATTGAGGATGCGATTATGAGTCTTATGGGAGTTATGACTCCTACCTTTTACATAAATGACGAGCATGCAGCAAACAATCTGGGTGACTTTTTAAAAGACAACAAGTTGGAAGACTGCTTTGTAATGAGCGGCAATCCAGAGCTTGTTCAGATTGTTCGTAAGAAAGCAAGGATGTCAAGAGGAGTAATAGATTTTACTGAGAAGTACAAGGACAAAGAATCGGTATCGAAAGATGATCTTATGGAAATCAGAGGTATTGTTAATTCCAACATGGCTTCTGTATGTGTAATTCCATCGAATATTGCTAACAGGGTCAATGTAAAATTCCTATATGACAGATTGGTATCCGTTTGGGTTAATGCAGTGAATGATCTTACACAGAAAAAAGATGCTTACAGCCTGCTCATAACCGGAGCCCACGGCATTATTTCAGACAATACGCACCTTGTTTATGAAACAGCAATGTTAATGAGCGGAAGCAAACTTCTCAGAGTTCCATTGAATGTAGGTCACAGGGGAGTGCCTTCCCTTGCTCCTGAAAACACCATAGAAGGAGCTTTGCTTGCATATGAAAATGGTGCGGATGTAATTGAAATTGACATTCACCTTACCAAGGACGGTGTCCCCGTTATAATTCATGATGCAAACACTGCGAGAACATGCAACGGTGTCAGCCGTGAGGTCAGAAATTCAACAGTGGAACAGTTAAAAGAGCTAAATGCAAACAGCGGAAGGACGGATTTCGGCGAGATAAAAATTCCTACCCTGGAGGAGTTCTATGAGGCAATAAAGGATTTGGACGTGTTTGTATTTGTAGAATTAAAGTCCACCGAGAAAGAACTGGTAACGGCTCTAAGGGAAGCAACTTTGAAGCACGATATGACTGACAGAATATCGGTCATTACCTTCCATACGTCAAACATAACAAACATGAACAGGGAGTTTCCTGAAATGTCTGTTGGATATTTGATGGGAGCAAGTGCAACAGGAGCCACCAGCGATCTTCAGACAAGAAGCGTTCTCGGCATAATACAACCCTATGGCACTACATACAACCCGTCATACAATTACCATTCAAAGGACTTCTTCACAAAGGCCAACATGAGAGGCATCACTACATGGCCATGGACGATTAACAATGAGGTTGTGATTACATATTTCCTTGCTGGAGCCAACGGTATCACAACAGACACATGTCAGATACTTGCACCCTTTACAAAGTTCTTGAATGCAAAGAAATTAGAGCATAAATTAGAGCCGGGCGACAATCTTAAGATTGAAGCCACAAGAACCACGTATGGCAGGGAAGAAATTGATGCATCAGAAGATGTAAGGATAATCTTCCTGGAAGGAGAAGAACTTGTTACCGTGAAGGACGGAGTCCTTACATTTAAGAAATACGGAACTGTTGTATATGCCCTTGAGTATACTCATGAGATTGATGAAAACAATTCATATACGGTATATTCGGAACCTGTAACCATAGCTATTGAAGTATTGCCAGGGTCTTCAAATACATGGTTGATAATTGCAATCGCTGCAGGTGTGGTAGTTGTTGCAGCTGCTGTGATTCTTTCCATAGTATTTAGAAAGAAGAAAAATAATACTTAAACTGGGGGGTTGATTTATGCGTACCAAGTTAATTGTGTTTATTCTATGTATTGTTCTTGTTTTGTCACTGGCTTCCTGTAAAAAGGTTGGAGACGATGCGGACAAAACTCCGGAAGTCACTCCGGTTGTAACGGCAGAACCTACTGCAACTCCGGAACCGACACCTAGTCCTGAGCCTACGGAGAAGCCAACGCCACCACCTACAATAGAGCCAGGAACAGGCAAGTATGCAGAAGGAATT
>DUPL01000066.1 GCA_012838385.1 Clostridiaceae bacterium | reverse complement strand
GATGAAATGTATAGAAAGGTAATGGCAAAAGCCAAGCGTTGTCGTTCACCTGACAAATGATGTCAGTCCTTTTAAAACTCCTCCACATGTGTTACAATACATTAAAATATCTCCTTGCAGGCTTTCTGCACCAATGATTTTCGTACCTTCCTCTCCCTTGAATTTTAATACCATGGAATCGTCTTTCTCAATATTAATTGTGCTGGTTATGAGATATGTGCCCGATGGAAAATATACGGTTCCGTTGTTTTTCAGTGCCTGTGCCAATGCTTTTTTGACTCCATCGGTATCATTATTTTTGCCATCGCCAACAGCACCGAAATCTTTTACATTGTAAAAGTTGGTTTCCAGTTCAGAAACGGGCTTTTTGGCAATATTGCCGAAAACTACACTCAGAACGGACAAAAGAACAGCAATTATGACCATGCCACATATATAGTAAAACCCTCGCTTTTTCATGTCAGCTCTCTTCCTTTCAATCAAAAACAATCAAAAACTACATTCAAATCCTCATATTTCTCCCAATTCGGCACACTTGATGGCCTCCCGCGGTTCCAGATTACATTATTCCTTATCACTGTTTCTTCATCATTGTTGCCTATGTATATGTTGTACATCCCCATTTCAGGGTGGGATTGAATAAAGTTGGACTCTATGGTGTTGCGGACGGAATCAGTGATATAGATTGAGCTGCCAACGCTTTGTACAAATTGGTTGTTGTAAATCGTAAAATTAGTAAATTTTGAGGATGTGATGCGCACCCCGTAGTAACAGCCCCAAAAATAGTTGTCTGATATGGTTACATTTTGGATGCTGCCTCCTCCTTTAATATCAGTAACGACTCCACCTTTGGAATCTGTTCTGTTTTCAAAACCATCATTGTTATACAAGTCTCCTGTTTGAGCCATGTAATTGTAGCGTATTTCAACATTCTTGATTCCTGTAGGGCATGGGTTCTGGATTACGGATGTGGATGTACAATCAAGCATGTTGTTTAAAACCTTGCAGCCATCTACAGCTTTGATATACACCTGCCCTACAACTCTGCACAAAAATACATTTCTAGCTATCGTTATATTCTTCGGGCAGTTTCCTTCTTCATCCGTATCCACCAATACAGAATAAGGAGCGCCTTCACCAATATAGCAATCAGCAAGAGTATTGTTTTCAGCTTCCTTGCCTGCCACCTTGGTAAATCGAACTATATAGTAGCCTCTGGCTGAACCGGAACCGAATGTTGAATTGCCGATATAGTTGTTGGATCCCGAAACATTTATTGCTGCCTCTTTGTTCTTGGAATTTGTCTGATTAACTTTCAAATATGAAAGATAGCTGTTGTCAGCTTTCAGCTGAATTGCAGAACCGGATGGTCCGGAATGCCATACCAACATATGCGCAAGACTTATGTTGTCTCCTGCTATGGTGATAAAGTCCCCATCTACATAAGCATCAGATTTGATTACGGTTCTTGTAGACGGATGGGTATCCCCTGCCAGTATAATCTTTTCTGCAGTTTCGTTGTCTAAAACTATTGATTGTTTGACCAAATACGTTCCTGCAGGAAAATAGATTGTTCCTCCTCCATTGGCTGCCACATATGAAACCGCATCAAGGATTGCCTGGTAGTTGTCCGTCTCATTGTCATTTTTCCCCCGAAATCGGTGATGTCGTACACATCACCCCAAATATTGGGTGAATCCTTGTAATCGATCAAGCTTCTTACATCTTCCTCATTTGGTTTTTCTATATCATTATCAACAACTTTATTTCCACATCCAGTCAATGCGGACAGAAACACCGCAGTCAAAATACAGATGCAAATTAATTTTCTCATTTTACACACCCCATGTCTGATAACTATCAAAATGGCAATATTTTATCATTTCTTTCAGCGTTATTACTCATTAAAATCCCATCTTGTCTGTTGCTTTCAATAATTGTCTTTCCAAAGAACTGGTTGTTCGACACGATCAAAGAACTTTTTGCAGGTGCAACTGCTTGAAGTGATGTCTCACAGTTCCAGAAGGTATTGTTTACCACATTTGTCGATTCCGCACCTTGAATAAGGATTGCTTGTTTCTTGAATTCCGAAAACATATTATTGGAAATATTGAAAAACTGACTGTTTTTACCCAGTACCACACCTTGTCCGGTATATGCAAGCATATTGTCTGTAATGTTTACTCCATTAATAATTCTATCGTTATCCACTGCCAGAATACAGACACCATTATCCCTATCTTTTGCTGGAGAAATATAGTTGCCTAGAATAAAGGCTCCGCACACACTATAATCCGCAGGATCGAGCAAAATTGATGTGCCGGACGCCTGATCCAACATTTGGATATATCTACATGCAAAATGGTTTTAAGTGTAATCTGCTCTTTCCCAATATTTAAGAACATGTTTCTTGACACTTTCAAGCCTTCAGGCCTGTTTGCAGGATGTTTTGTATCAATAATCAAACCTTTTCCTGGTCCGAAAATCCGACTGTCAAAAATATTGCTGTTGATATTCAACTTTTTGCCAATGGTAGTGCATCTAATTGCATAGCTCTCGGGCTCGTTGTTTGAAAAACTTGTATTAAGAATATCCACATAAGAGCATGCAAACATCAACATGTCATCCTTATTTCCTTCTTTGTTTGTAAGACCGCAGTGAGATATGACATGACCAAGGCCCTCTTCAAGGTAAAGAATAACTCCTTTCTTTCCTTCATGTTTGAAACTGATTTCACTAATGGTTATCTGTGATTTGGCAACAGATTCAACCATGTTCATATCGCCCCTCATTTTTTATAACTGACTGGCTGTTGACTTTGCCAACTCCTTGTATACAGAATGGAAAGTCATGACTACCACTTGGATCTCCTAGGTACAATGTCGAAGTTACAAGATAAACTCCAGGAGGAAAATATGCAGTCCCTCTATGCTTTTGAGCTTCGATAATACATTCTTGTATGGCCTTGGTATCGTCGGTAATACCATCTCCCACCGCATTAAAATCTTTTACATTAAAAAATCCTTCCATTTAAGTCCTCCTTTTTAATAATGAAAGGCCATCAGCAGGTAGTTTCTACCTTGCTGCACAGCCTTTCATTCATTTGTTAGGTGTTGCTGCCTAAATCTTAAGAATCTTTCTTTTCTTGTACAATACAGCTGCAGCTGTCGCAAAAGACAAAACTGTTACAAATCCAAATCCATCATCTCCTGTTGGCGGATTCTCCGTATCAGGTTCTGTCGCAGGCTCGGTTGTAGGTGTAGGATCTGGAGTTGGTGTTGGTTCAAATTCATAGGTAAAAGCCAGATTATCTATATTTACAGCCTCGTTTCGGATGCCTATGGCCAGCTGACTTGACTCAGGATTGAGTCTTGAATTCTCAACCTTCAACATCTCATTGCCTTCCGCATCATGAATTATCGCTGTTTTGAAGTATGTATAGTTCTCCTCTTCAAACACCAGCTCTTCATCATAAGTTCCCGGATCCGACATGGTTATTGTCGATACCTTCTCATTGTTCAGATAGATTTCCACCTTTTCACCATCGTCAACAAACTTCAAGTTAAAGAACTTGGAAATATCAATCCCTTCCGGATATGGAAAATCGTAAAAGCGGTGTCCAATGTTAATACCATCCGTCTCATATGTTTTTATCGCAACTCTTAATGCATCCGCTCTCGGCATTACCATAATACCACTGCTGCCTTGTGAAGTATCGCAATTCTGGCCACCATTCTCTTTATACCAGTCTGCTTCAAAATATCCGATTCTGTTGTCTTTTCCTCCGCCGTAAGCAGGATTGAATTTCGTTATAGGTTCATATGACCTTACAAAAAACGCAATGTCGGTATCAACAAGCTGCACATCGACGCTGAAGGTATATGGCGGCTTAATCAGGTCGTAAGTAAAGAATTCCATATACCCCTGTAGAGAAAGATATTTGTTGTCTCCATCTTCCACTACTACTGCCACAGGACTAGGACCTGCCAGTGTAACCTGGAAATAGTCTGTCAGATCCAAAATGCTTCTTGCATCGGTATCTGCATCCTCATTCTCAAAATCCATTTTGAACTCAAAGGTTTCCGCAGACGATGCAATAACAATGAATAAAGCGATAAGGACAAGGTTTAGAAAAAGCTTTTTTCTCATAAGATTACCCCCTTTTAATTCTGTTTCACTTGTAACGTTTTTGTTGTACATTACATAGTATAAACAAATGATACTCAATTGTCAATATATTGTTATCTTGAGTTTCCGTTTTTTCAGGTTTTTTGAGAAAAACGTTAAGCAAAGTTTTTTGCCAGGCTCAATTTTTGAGCTACCTTTGATTTCTCTTTAAAACAAGCATGCAAAGTAAGCCTATTTAGCTAGGCTTTTCTAAAAAAATATATCTT